>JBPYDQ010000927.1:0-2912 GCA_051986135.1 Terriglobales bacterium
TGCGACGTGTCCTGGATGAAGCCGGCCACATTGTCGTGAAGCACTTTCAATGAGGCTTCATGCGCATACACCATGTGGCCGGACTCGTAGAATTTGAATTCGACGTTTTTCTGTAGCTTCGTTGGAATGGCCAAGTGCTGCATTTCGTAGACCCCTTCAAAGAACGGTGTGGCTAGATCGAAATATCCCGCGTTCACCAGAACCTTCAGGTCCGGGTTGTATTTCATTGCCATGGCCAGGTCGACCATCACGTTCACAGACTGCGGCAACGGGATTGGAGCTCCGGGAGGCTGGTGCAGGAAATTCCAGCTTCTCCAGGTCTCGATTTCCGGCTTGTATTCCCGGTTCTCCCCGAATCTCAAATCCTTTCGGACATAGTCATTGAAGGCCGAGACGTACGCTGAACTGATCGCCGCCGATTGCGGATCGTACTCGGCCTCCCTGCTGAGTGGGTCGAAGGTCGGCCCCGAAAAACGTGTATCCAACCGGCCGGTGGTCGTGTCGGTATCTCCCTTGAGCGTCTTTTCAAACTGTCCCGCGTTGATGCGCAGGTCCGATTTCTCGATGTATTCGGTGGGCAGCCCGGTGTATTGGTGGAGCTTCGCAACTATCGTCTTCCGCCGCTCCGGGGCAAGCGTGGCTCCCGCTCCAAGAGCCATCGCGTACTCGCTCATGGCAAACTGCTCGACTTCCGCCAAAAGCGGCTCGAGTTCCTTGGGAGCATCGGGCAGCTTGTGGTGATACCATGCCGTCGCTGTGTACGTGGGAAGCGCGAGCTGGTAGGGCAAGTCGATTCCCGGATTAAGCTGCGGCCAGTCTGCGCCATTGTCGTAGTTCAAGACTTGCGACAGCAGAATCACGCCGTTGAAATCGATGTCCCGTCCGGTTTCCAGAAGATTGATCAGCGCCGCAGATCGCGTCGTGCCGTAGCTCTCCCCGAATAAGTACTTCGCCGAATTCCAGCGCCCGTATTTCGCCAGGAATTGCGAAATGAAATCCGCGAACGCTTCCGCATCTGCGTCTACGCCGTAAAACGCCTTTTCCCGGTCCTTCCCCGCGATACGGCTGAATCCGGTCCCTGGAGCATCGACAAAAACGAGGTCACTTGCATCGAGCAGGCTGAATTCGTTGTTGACGATGGGATAGGGCGCTGCCGGCGTGTGAGAATTATCCGCTGTCACCACTCGCCTCGGTCCAAAAGCGCCCATATGCAGCCATACCGTCGAGGAACCAGGTCCCCCGTTGTACAAAAACGTCACGGGGCGCTGCGCCGCCTGCTCGGCGGACTTGAAATAGGCCACATAAAACATGCTGGCTTCCGTGGGTGGATTCTTGTCGTCCTTGTCCGCGTTCTGCGGCACGTCGTCCCAACCTTTGGGATGAACAACAATCGTGCCCGCGTACGAGTCATAAGGAATCGTCTTGCCTCCAATCGTCACGGAGCCTTTGCTGGCCTGCTGCTCGGGCTTGAAGCCTTCCGGCCTTGCGGAAGCGGGCTTGGCCGGAGCAGCTTCCTCCTTGGTCTGAGCGTGCCCAAGCTCATGAGACATGGCTAGTCCCGCGACTGTCACAGTGATGATTCTCAAAACGATCTTTCGCATCAGAGATGCCTCCGAGGAGGGATAGATTGAAACCATTTCGGAATTTCCGGGAGGGCGCAGCCTACATCGGACATTCCGCGAATGCAACCTTCCAACCGGGGGCGCGGCGCCTTAGGGGTGGGCCCGTTTTCACCTCCGTATCCTTATACCCCAGTGCGCCGAGAGGCTAAGAAAAAGGCAATCGCACGCTGGTCGCGCCCTGTCCAAAACCATCAGCTCTTGTTAGGACCACAACCAACTATGGCAGCGACTGGAAGGATGCTGCGGATGCTGCGAACTAGTGCTCTATTCGTTGCTCGTCGACTAATCAGGCAGTCCAGGCTCGGCAGGAATTTCGGGAACATTTCGCGGCGATCGACGGAGTCTCTGTTAATGGTGCGGTTGCCACAGTTCGATTTTGTTGCCGTCGGGGTCGTATATCCAGGCGAAGCGGCCGTAGCTTTCGTCTTGGCGCTTAGGGTCGATGTGGACGCCTTCTTTCGCTAGGCGGTCGAGCAGTGCTTCGAGGTCGTCGACGATGTAGTTCACCATGAACGAGGCTGGGCTGGGCTCGAAGTATTTGGTATTGCCGGGGAAAATGCTCCAGATGGTCATCTGCTCACTTTCAGGATTGTCTTTCTCACGCCACGGCAGCATGACACCATGACCGCTATCCGCGAGGCCGAGATGTTTTGCGTACCAATCCTGCATTTGTTGCTTGTTCGCGGACTTGAAAAAGATACCGCCGATGCCGAGGATTCGGCCTTGCTGGCTCATGGTTGTTTTCCTTTTTTGTGGATTGTACAGCGGCAATGCGACTTCGACTCCAGCCCCGCAGCGCTTTCCTCTCCTGTTCCGGATCAGCAGCGGGTCGGCGCAAGCCCTAGTATCCCCCAGTACGGCAATGCAAATCGACCCTAGACGGCGACTGCTGGTTGCGATGGCGCTTTCTTTCTGAGGACCGCGGCAGAGAGCAGCGTGATGACGAGGCCGACGGGGAATGGCTCGATGAACGTCATCGCCACGTTGAAGACCGGATTCTTGTACATGACTTTCAGTCTATTGATTTCTTCGGATTTCTCCTGAATGGCGGCGGCCGTGGCGCCGGAGGTTTGCATCTTGTGGAGGACGTAGGCGCCGTACTTGTCCATGAAGTCCGGCATGAAGTTGAAGTAGATGACTTCCCAGGTGGCGACGTAAAAGATGCAAGAGATTACGGTGATGGCGAGGCCGACAAGGAAGGCTCTGCCGAAAGTGATATGTCCCTTCCCCACGTTGTCGCGGTAAGAACGGACGCCAAAGAAGGTCAGCATCAGGGACAGCACGATGGTC
>JBPYDQ010000928.1:0-4092 GCA_051986135.1 Terriglobales bacterium
GGCTTGGCAGTAAGCTCCTCAGTGTGGCGCTGCAGTTCAAGCAGATATTCGAAGGGATTCACGGCGTTTAGCTCGCAGGTGTGAATGAGGGTCATGTAGAGATCACCGACCTCAGCACCATTGAGCGTCTTATAAAACAATGAGTTCTTGCGATGCAAAATCGCCTTCTTCAACCCCCTCTCGACCAGGTTGTTGTCTAATGGGGCGCCCGGTTCGCGCAGAAACAGAGTCAGCGCCTGCCAGTGTCGCAGCATGTAGGCGATGGCTTTCCCTAATCCAGAGTTCGGCTCTACTTTGCGCTCCTGGAGCTGCGCCTCGAACCATTGCTGTAAATCGTCCATCACCTTCTTACTGTTTTGCTGGTGGAAGTGCAACCGTTCTACGCGCGAGAGCCCACGCTCGCGTGCCAGGCGATCATTGTGGTAAACCTCGCCCAATCTCTCTAGCACATGCCGGTAATGTTCCGGGAAGTTGGGCGTGATCTTCACAAATTGTCGCCTGCCATGGGCCAGGCAGTGTCCCACTAACAGTTGGATCGGCTTCGGGGCATTGCGCGATAATGCATCGCACATCTGAATCGGCATGGGCAGTTCCCTCGCGCGCCGCTTTAGGACGTCGGCCAGGTTCTCTCCCGCGTGCTGTCGCCCCGTGAAGAACAAAGCGATTTTGCGTCCTTCCGCCGTCGCTACCACACCGGAGGTGAAGATTCCGGTGCGATCGCTTTCTTCTTCGGCGATGGCCCTTCGCAAGGCCAACACTTTCATGCTGGTATCGTCGTTGTGCAGGACCTCGCTTTGGGCGGCCTGCCGGATTAGCTCATCGCGCGCCGCTTTGATGAGCTCGGCCTCTTCTTCCACGATTTCCCATTGGGTGGACGCCGGCAGCGGAACGCCTAGGCTCTGCTCCAGATTTTTCAATCGATAAAACGGCATGCCGGTGCCGTATTTCAACAAGGCGATCATGGCGGTCGCGCTGGCGTCGTACTTGTCTTCCCCTATGCCCTCCGGTGCGTCCGCGCTATAAACTTCTCCGCACAGATTGCAGCGCAAGCGCTGGAGCTCATAAACCGTTGCCGTCAGCGGTGCCTGCCCCACGATGCGCACCAGTTGCCTCGGCTCCTCTTGCTCATACACTTTGCCTTTCAGGCAGCCCGGGCAGCGATCGCCATGCTTCAGAGTTCCGTGTGCCACCGTGACCCGATGCGGGTTGCGATAATCCTTAGCCCCGTTTCGTCCGTGACCCAGCGCCTTCTCTTTCCGTTTTTGCGCGCCCGCTGGCTCGGTCCGCTTTACGGTGGTATCCAGGCCGGCGTTGTTCAGCACCGCTTCGATTTTCTCCGTAGAGGCGGGGAACAGTAGCTCACGTAAGTCATGGATCGTGGTTTGCTGATCTGCGACCATGTCCGTGAGATAACTCAGAGCTTCCGCTAAGCCTTTCAGCTTGCGATGTTCTTCCGCTGACAGCGCCGTACCGGCGCGTTCGATGAGTTGATTCACCTCTTCGCGATCCATGTTGATGAACTCGATGGCCGCTCTCATCCTAACTCACCAAGCAGTTCGCGAAAGCGTGGATGTAATGCATATCCCAGAACGTGCTTGATCGATCGGTTGGGGACGTAGCTGTTGGAAGCCTTGCCCCGTCCCGTGGTCTCTCCCAAACGAATCCAGTTGGCAGCGTAGTAGCAGGTGCCCCGGAACCGCTCCGGATCCACGAAGGTTTCCAGAAAATACAGGGGGTGGCCGTAAAGCTTTTCCCAGTCCTGGGAGATGCGCAGGGCGACGCGGCCCAGAATGTGCGATGCCAGATTTTTCACCCGTACCCAGGGCAGCAGCAAGAAGCGAGAGTTATACGCCAGGAAGCGAACATTGCGTCGGCGTGCTTCCGCACTCCAGCCGATATAGCGGTCGCGCGCACCCAGATGGCGAGGAGCACTCGACCACGCCAGACAGGCAATCGGACGCGATCGCGCCCACAGCAGATACTTCAGTTGGGCGCCAACCGGTTGTTCGTAGCGCAGGTAATGGTACTGTTCCAGCAAGCTGTTAAACAGCGGTTCCTCCCCGGTGCGCCGTACCAGCTGAAAATCAAGTAAGCCCAGGTCGCGCAGCTCACCTTCCATCGGTGTGCGATCGACCAAGCGTGGCATCGGTCGGGCTCTTTTCGCCAATGGGTTGTGGCGTACGTACTTCACTGGCGGCAGGATGATCACGCCGGCACGCTCGAGCATGAGAAGCAGACTGCGGCATACCATGTCGCTCAACGTCCCATTGGCTTGTCGCCACTGCCAGGCTTCGCACAGCTTCTTCGATAAGGTGCGACGGCTCGCCCCTGGGTGGGCAGCGATCAGCTCGCGTATATATAGGAGGTGCACCTCGGTGATGATGCGGCCTCGGTATTTCAGCTCAGCCATACTTGTCAGTGAGTATGCCGAGGTCTTTCTTGGAACGCAAGGGCATCCCTGCCATCCCCTGTTTCCTAGTTTGGTACGTTCACTCGTCTCCACATCGGCGCCGCACGTACCCGCGACACATCTCCGGCGGCCAACAGCAGCTGAGCCTCATACGATTCCAATCGTTTGGCAGGCTGATCCGCTTCCGGCCACCAACGAAAGCGACCTTTCGAAAGCCGCTTTTGCGCCAACCAGTATCCTTGCCCATCGAAGGTAAGGAGGCGAATGGCGGTCCCACGGCGGCTGCGGAAAACAAAAACACAGCCGGAAAAAGGGTCTTCTGCAAGTTTTTCTCGGCACAGCTGCGCTAAGGAATCTATGCCTTTGCGTCCATCCACCGGCTCGATCGCGACCAGCACCCGCATTTGCGCGGTGATCTGAATCATCGTTCCCCTCTTCGCCAGGCGTGCAGCAACACCACCCAATCGGGCGGGCTGGCGGTCTTACAACGAACGCGCATCTTGGCACCGTGAGCAGACTCGAACTCGACCACGTATTCCTCCCCTTGCTCGCACGCCCTGCCGATCAGCTCAATGAATTTCGGCTGCGATTTTTTGGGGCGGCGCGAAGCCCATCCCCCACCTAAGCGCTGCCTGAGTTGCATGTAGCCCAGTCGAAGGGAGCGGGACACCAGGTACACGCCGTGGTCCCGCGCCAGCTCTACTGCCGATTGCCACAGGGATTCTGGAAGTCTGGTTCGAGGCGGGTGAGTTGAGCGGAAGTCATCGAGCTTCGCCTGAAGCTCTTTGATGGGCTCGGGAACCGGGATCGATTGCCTGGCCATGGATCAGCCGCGCTACGAGTGACAAACTTACAACCAGTCCCCGGCTTAAGTCATGCACGCCTGCCGAAAGCACACAGTGATACGGAGGTTGGCCTATGCCTATGCTTTACACAAAACTGGCCCTTGTCACCTGTGCATTTTATTTGGCATTTTCGATCCTGCTTGACGCTGCTGTGTTCGGCATAGCATTGTGGAAAGGAGGTGCCAACATTGTTGCGACAAAGACCGGCTGGCTAGTGTTCTTCGGAATCTCCTGGCTTATCTCATTCCTGCTTTCGTGGCGAATCGTTTTCACTCCACTCTTTGCCAGACTTCACAGGACTTGAAACAAGCTCCCGTGGTTGTCGTTATATCGCGATTTCACTCAGAACGACAGTTGTAGAATCTCACAGTGAACCACTTGGGTGCGCGGTATCATCTCGTCGGGCTAGCAATCAGTGCAATGCTGTTGGCGCAGAGCTGTGCTCCCTTCTCTCAGGCGCAATCGGCACAGATCGGCACCACTTCCGTGAAATGGGACCCCAGAATCTTTTCCTCGGTTTGCGGTAGACAGTATTTCTCGCCACCGGATTTCCGGCCTCTGCCAAAAATGACGACCCGCGTCTCGGGATTAAATCTGTACTTGTCCTGCACGGTGTCACGAGAATCCGGGAAAATTGCACCGCCCGTCAGCCAGATTCCGGTGGTGAATGGAGCACCGATAAAGTGCCCGGCGGATTGCTCGTTCTGCGGAATCGTGCATGACGGTGATGAACCAATTCAGGTTTGCACAAAAGGATAAACCGCCTGGTTGAAGTTTTGCCTGTCCCTCCGCCGATGGTTGGCCAAATATCAGCGATAACCGGCCAATGATCCAATA
>JBPYDQ010000929.1:0-7719 GCA_051986135.1 Terriglobales bacterium
TGCAACATAGGATTCGCTGGATTTATTGTCGCAACATCGCCTCTCTCAATAACACTCACAATTGCAGAATCAGCAGCTCACCCACCAAGTCGTCAGCAGGCCGGAAGCAATCCACTTGGTCATATAGTCGGCAAACCGTCGAAGTGGTCCGTGAAGCTCCCGAGAAACCGGCTTTGGGGACATGTGCCACACAAGGATCTCGCTAACAATGTAATGGACCAGAAGCTGACTTCTGGACAGTCTTCGAGGCGGCGGACTCGCCGATCGGCTGTCGCTCGGGATTCACCATGAGCCAGACGTACCTCCAACATTTCCAACTTCTCGTCAAGCTGGGCGACACCGCTGGTGCATTCCACGTAATAGAGCGCGTCAGGGGCGAACTCTTGCTGCCGCTCTGGAAGACGGAAACGGCACCATACGGCACACAGCCGACGGCGGCGCTACGTGGTATGAGCAGCGCAGCTGCACAGTGGGCCTGTGGTCCGTCGCATTTGTCTCTTCGCAAGCGGGCTGGGCGGTGGGCAACACAATCCTACAAACTGCCAGCGATGCGAATTGATACCGAAGACCCGAAATTCGATGGTAGCTTGCCCAAATTACCGGCAATTGGGGCTAAATCTGAAGGCGGCAATTAGGACGCTAGGGTTAAGCCAACTCGAATGGGAGAAGCCGGCCTTTTCAGGGCCGGACTCGGCGATAGGTAAGTAAATGAAAACGCTGCACAACAATCATGGCAGCTGTACTTGACCAAGAGCGTTCTTGCCGTTTCTGATCGACCCACTATTTCCAACTCAACGTCTTACTCGAAAAATCAAAATCGACGTGATGTGCCTTGAGAGGCGCCATGCCCATTATTCCATCTATTCCGGGGAGCACTTCTGGGGAAGGAGATTGCACAAGCAATACGGGAACATCGTGGTATGTCTTACCCAGCAAGACATCAGGCAGTATTGCCTGCTTGGCTTGCAGCCGCCCGCCCATGGTCACACGGGTGACACTTCCTGCCGTCCTGACCGCCGGTACGTGCTTTCGCAATCGCTCCTCATAGAAAAGCATCCCCGGAAGGCCGGTATCCACGATGAGACGAACCGGGTGGCCCTGGACTTGAACCTCCAGGACCACGCAATTGGAAAGCGGTTCACCGCGAACCGCAGACGCCTCTTGCGGGACGGGATGAAAGATGATTTTTCGTGTGTCAAAGTCGATGCTGAGGTTACTTAACTGAAGCAAATCCATTCCAATGATCGCATCCGCATTCCGAGCGAATTCGGAATACTCCGCCAGGTTGCCGACGAGCGTGACGGCATTGGTTGCCTGAATAGGCCCGAACTGAACTTCGGGGATTGTCGCCGACTCCCATCTGAGCTTCCGGTCAAAGCTAAGACTCTCAGCCGGGCGAAGTTCGAGGTTGAGTTTGTCGGCTATCTTTCGGTCCACAACACTCATCGTCGCGCCAGTGTCGAGGACGAACTTAAGGTTGGTTTGCGTTCCGATTCGGCCCTCCACCTGGATCAGGTATCCGGCGGAGAGTCGAAACGGAAGTTCAGTGGAAACGGCCTCTGAAGGGCTGTTGGTCGTTTGCGCCAGAGCGAGCGGTTGAAGGAAGAGAGCGAGACAAAGCAGACAGAGGATCCGGGGATACATGGAATTCGCCTCCGCCGCGGTTGCGGCTGGGGCGAAAATCCGCCACCTTCAGAGGAGCCTCAATTCGCTGGAGGTCTCTTCTTGGTCTTGACTTTGTCTCCTCCTAGTGCTGTGATGGGCCGATACTTAGCACTGTCCTCTTTTGCCGATTTCTTAGGTTTCGCGAGCCATTTGCTCATGGTTAGGGACGAATATGGGCAATTCGGTACAAACCGACCCAGTTCTGCGCTTTCTGGATTTCCAGGTAAGTCTGAATACGGGTGAAGTATGGAAGGCGGGAGTCAGGCTGAAGCTGCAGGACCAGCCCTTCAAAGTGCTGTCAACGCTTCTGCAACGGCCCGGTCAGGTAGTCACCCGGGAAGAATTGCGAGAGCTGATCTGGCCGGAGGAAAGCTTTGGTGATTTCGACCACGCCATCAATCTGGCCGTCAACAAACTGCGGAGCACGCTGGGCGATTCCGCTGACGTTCCACATCTGATTGAGACCCTACCCCGCCGCGGTTATCGGTTCATCGCCCCGGTCGAATCGGAATCGGCCCCAAGGGGCAGTACTCCGGCTGTCGCGAAAAGGCGCCTTGACAGATTGACGGCGAGCTGGGCTTGGATAGGAGTCGGCGCTGTAGCACTAGTCCTCTTGTCCGCGATTTCCATATGGCAGCTCCGAAAACGAGCAGAGCCGTCGCTGTCTTCGCTTGAGGCAGTACCATTAGTCGCTATGCTGGGCAAGCAGGAGACGCCGGCTTTCTCGCCTGACGGAAATCAAGTTGCCTTCGCAGTATCTGAGGGGCAGCACGCAGGAATCTACACGACGCTCATCGGCGGTGAGAAGTCGCTAAAGCTCACCGACAATCCTGGCGACTGCTGTCCGACCTGGTCGCCTGATGGTCGGCAGATCGCATTCGTTCGTTCGTTATCTGAAAAAGAAAGGACAGAAAGGAGTTTCTACGTGATTCCTGCTCTTGGGGGCTCCGAGCATAAATTGTACACGGGGCCTTCAAACGCCGTATGGGGTTGTAATCAGTTGGATTGGTCACCCGATGGACAAGTTTTGGCATTTTCGGAACCCCCCGAAAATGGCGTCCGCTCTCGGATTACTTTGCTTTCCGTTGCAGATTTGACAACACGTCCGTTGACTTCACCGCGGAACCAGGAGTTCGACTGTGTGCCTGCCTTTTCACCTGATGGGTCAACCATAGCGTTCGGACGGGGATTTTTGGGCGCTGATAAGGGGGACTTGTTTGTCGTGTCAATCTCAGGTGGGGACCCCAGGCAGCTTACTACCGGCAATTCCGGAGGTTCTCCCTCTTGGACGCAGGATGGCAAGGAAATTGTGTTCAGTTCTCCGATGGGAGGTCTTCGGAGTCTGTGGCGGGTTCCCGCCTCAGGAGGAACAGCACGGCCGGTTGCGGGTGTGGGCGAATTTGCCGACAACCCGTCGGTCTCGCATAAAGGTAATCAGCTCGTTTACGAACACACTGCCCATACCAACTACATTTGGAGGCTCGACCTAAAAGATGTTAAACATGCTTTCGGTTCTCCGACACGTGTACTCTCTGCGAGAGGATTCAATCTGCGACCGAGCTTTTCTCCTGACGGAAAGAAGATTGTATTTGAATCCGACCGCTTGGGATATTCCGATATTTGGTACTGCGAAAGCGACGGATCCAATTGCTTACAGTTGACATCCTTGCACGGCATTTCCGGAACTGCGCGTTGGTCGCCGGACGGGCATTACATTTCGTTTGAATCTAAATCGCAAGATTATTACGAGATTTATGTCATGGAAATACCGAGTGGCCGACCCCATCTTGTGCCCACTTTTCCTGGAATTGATAACGCGATTCCCACCTGGTCGCGAGACGGAAAGAGGATCTACTTCTCCTCCGCCGACGAGAAAGGAACCTGGCAGATTTGGAGCGTCCCTTTTAAAGGCGGATCACCAGTCCAGGTAACAAGAAATGGTGGCGTCCATGCGATCGAATCCGATGACGGACGCTTCCTTTATTATGGCAAAAATGATCAGCCGGGCGTATGGAAGATACCATTGGCTGGTGGTGCGGAAACCCGTGTTTTGGATCAACCTCGGTGCTGGTGCGACTGGCAACTCGTCCCGGCCGGAATCTACTTTCTCAATGAAAGCTTCAAGCCAAATGGGAGAATAGGATTCTTCGACTTTGCGACCGGCGAGACTACCCCGATCTTCAATCTGGAAAAGCCCCTAACGATATTTGGAGGTCTGGCCGTTTCACCGGACGGCAGATCACTTCTCTACGCACAGACTGAGCTGGACGATTCGTACATTATGTTGGTGAAAAACTTTCGATAGGCGAAGTTTTAACCTGAAAGCATTTGAGTTTATTGATTCTCCCACAAGTGAATTGTTCCTCAGTTTTCGGCTGCGTCGGGTAAACGAAAAGGTTCGTACTAGGACATAGGGATGCCGTTGCGGTTCGTTATACTGTGTGCGTGAACGATCCACAGATCTTGCTAGGAACGTCTTCTTTTTACAGCCTTCTGCTGGTCCGGATCGTTCTATCCGAAGGAATGCGCCCCGCGGATTACTTGGCTTTCTACGCCGAGCACTTCCATACTGTCGAGCTTGACTCGACGTTTTATGCCTACCCTTCGGTTCAAGCGGTTAGCAATTGAGCGGCACGAACGCCGGAAGGCTTCATATTCTCGGTGAAGATTCCTCAGGTTATCGCCCACGAGAAAGTACTCGAGTGCTACACTGACCTTGCGGAATTCTTGAAAACGATGGATTTCCAATCTGCTGCGGCTCGGAAATGAGGAAACGCTAACTTCGGAGAAGGTACAAAAAATTATCCAGTGGGCCGACACCGAGAAACTCACGACATCCTAGCCGTCGGCGACCGTTCCTGTCCGCTGTCTTGCTCTCCCCCTTCGGAGCCCTCCCAATCGGGAAAACCGAGAGGAGTTGCACCCTTCGAGTGATCCGCAAATAGAGCTGGCAACGAGTCGGCCAAACAATATTTTCCGGTTAGCCTGCCTACGACCGGAATCGACTCCGTAGCGCAGCTAACTTTTTGGATGAGAAAAATAAGTTGATGCTTTATGACTTTCAGACCGAAAGATGGGTAGAGATTGGTGAAGGTGGTGGTTCAATCGGATGGTCACATGACAGCAGATCTGTGTACCACACCCTCTTACGGAGAGCTCAAGCTGGCCAAGTGGTTGGATTCTCAGAAGTGGCCCGCATCAGCGTCCCAGACGGCAAGATCGAGCGCGTGCTTGATCTGAGGGATATGCCCTTAGGTGGGAAGTGGTATGGTTGGGTAAACCTTTTGCCCGATGATTCTCTTCTGCTTATGCTCGAACAGAGCACACGTGAAATCTATTGACTCGACCTCCAGTACCGTTGATTTTGGCTTGCCTTCTTGAAGAACCCAATCAACCAGGACTCGAGTCAGATCAGGGCGGATTCTTATGAAAAGGTTGCTGTCCGTGGCATTGGCCGTTTCCTGCCTCGCGCTAGTTCTGCTGATATGCGAGGTGAAGGCTCAGGATGTCACTGCTACGATCGCCGGCACGGTCGGCGATCAGAGTGGTTCGGCAGTTGCCCGAGCCAAGATCACTGCTAAGTCCGTCGAACGCGGAATCACCTACGCAGCCGCGTGTAATGAAACGGTTCTCTACCGCATTTCACAGCTGCCTGTGGGTAACTACGAGCTTCGCGTAGAGAAGGAGGGTTTTCAAGCTAGCGTGTATCCGGCATTCACCTTGGTCCTGAATCAAACTGCCCGGATAGATGTTGAACTAAAGCTGGGGCCGGCAGCCAGACTGTCGAAGTAAAGGCCGCACCACCTATCTTGGAAACCGAAGCGACACAGGTTGATACCGTTATCGATGCCGCCATCAATGAAGCGCTTCCCCTAGCCACGCGTAATTATATCCAACTGACCCTTCTCGTACCTGGTTCTGTTACGACGGACCCCAGCAGTTTCGATACCGGAGACAATACGGCTAGTGGGGGTCGACCGTTGATCAATGGGAACAGAGAGCAAGCCAATAATTTCATTCTCGACGGCATGGATAACAACCAGGTGTCAGATAATCTCCTGGGATACACACCAGCACCGGATGCCACTGAGGAATTCAATCTGATTACCAATAATGCTCCCGCAGAGTTTGGAAATTTTGAAAACGGTGTGGTTAGTGCACGCGCGGCGGTGGCGGTAGCATTGGCGGGTGCTGTCTTGCTTGCAACTTGGGCTAACGCGAAAGAGGTCGAAAAGGCGATGAGAAGGGGGGACCGACTTCAGAAATCTGAGCATAGAGGGACCAAGGCAGACGCTAGCCAGGGTCTGCCCCAAGTTTATCAGCACGGCTAGAAAAAGAACTTCAAGGCGAACTGTATGTTTCGTGGCGTGTCCATCGAGCTATTCACCAAGCCGAATGTCGAGGGCGATGGCGCATAGTTAACGTCCGGGTGGGCGAGCTGAACGTTATTGAAAGCATTGATAAAATCGGTGCGGAACTGCAGAGACATTCTCTCGGTGAAGTGGAAGTTCTTCAGCAAGCTCAGGTCGGTGTCGGTATAGCTGGGCCCCCAATTGGGACCCTGGGCCGGGCAGTTGCCGAAAGTGCCGGTCGCCGGCGCGCTGTACGCATCGGGATTGAACCACTGATAACCCTGGAACACGCCATTCACAATGACGGGCCTGTTGGTTCCAAAGCTCTGCACTGCCGCCGTATTACAGTTGACACGAGCTCCCAGTGAACCGGTACCGCTGGTGTCTGTGGGATTGTACACCGCCAAGGGGAATCCGCTGTGGATGGAGATGATCGCTCCTGCCTGCCAGTTCCCTATCACTGCATTGACAACGGAATTCATATTGCTGCCGAACTTCCTGCCCTTGCCAAACGGCAGGTCGTAGGTGGCGTAGGCGGAAAGCAGTTGGTGAGTGTCGAAATAGCAGCTTGCGAAGTCAGCCCGTGGGTCATACAGGTTCTGGTAAAACGGACTGGCGGGCGTTGCCGATGTCTGCGAGTAGACACCGTAGTAACCGCTGTTGTCGGTAATGCAGTGCGACCAGGTATAGGAAACCTGACCTGCCAGCCCACTGCTGTACCGCTTCTGCAAGATCACCTGCAGCGCATTGTAACCCATGCTGCCCACCGAGGCTGTGCCCGAGACATTCCCCAGATCCGCCACTAAGGAGGGATTGCCCGCGAAATAGATCCCGGGCTCCACCTGGCCATTGATGAGCTGCTTCTGAAGGTAAGGCATGGGCACCATCAGGTGGGTTGCATGCTGCCCAACATAGGAAAGCTGCAAGGTCAGATTGTTGACAAGCTCATCCTGGACAGTGAGGTTCCATTGCTGGTCCATGGCAGGTTGTACTGTAGGCGCCCAAACCCGGAAGTTGGCCCCGGAGAACGGATCGGTAGGGGGGCTTCCGCCCGGACCCTGCTCGGTCGTATAGGTTGGGTTGTTGTACAGAGCTTCGACTTCAGGTGGACTGAAGGGAACATTCTGCGGCAGGCGCAGGTTGGTGCCCGTCCCTTCGAGATAGGAAGAAATACCGTAGGCGCCACGTATGACGACTTTTCCGCCTGACCTTGCAGGCGAATAGGCGAAACCGATTCGAGGCTGCCAGGCGGGCAAACCATACACGGAGTTGTACAGGGCGCGGCTGTTGCCATTCACTCCGGCAAGCAGCACTTGACCGCTGAACAGCCCGAGGTTCGATTGGCGATTGTTCTCTTCGACCCACGGAGTGTACGCTTCATATCGCAGCCCGAGGTTCAGGGTGAGGGTATCGGTTATTCGCCAGTCGTCCTGGCCATAACCAGCGAAGGTCCACGAGGACTGGTGCCAGCCGCCGCTGCTTATGCCCTTGCCGGTTGCGGATGGATACCCCAGGAAGAAGTCGCTAGCCGTCGTGCCTGAGAATGCACCGCCGAAGAGGATCGATCCGTATTCACCGCTGTTACCGCTGTAAAACGTGTTCAACTGGTAGTGCCACATCTCGAAGCCGGTGCGGATCACATGTTTCCCGTGGGTGATTGTCACGCCGTCACTGAATTGGTAGACCGCATTATGAAATTTCT
>JBPYDQ010000930.1:0-13690 GCA_051986135.1 Terriglobales bacterium
GTGCGGATTAGAGAGCAGCACATTGTTAAAGTTTACGGTAGCGCTGAACGGCACGTTGGTCCCGCCGTTGTACATATCATTACCCTGGATGCGCTCGTACATGGTGCCGAAGCCGCCCCGCAGTACAGTCTTACCTTGGCCGGTCAGATCGTAGGCAAAGCCCAGGCGCGGACCGAAGGCGGCCCAGTGATTGTTGACCAGTCCTTTGGGAATACCGTTCTTGCCGTCGATGCCGATCCCGTTCACATAGAACTGATAGCCAGACAGAATCGGATTCGGACTCGGACCCAAGCCAGGGCTGGTCGGTAAGATGTTCCCGTTGGAGTCGAACAACGCGGCATTGGCGGGATTGTAGAGGTTGGGATAGAAGTTGGAGCTTCGATGGTTAGCTTCGTAGGTGTGGGGTACGCCATCCCAACGCAGGCCGAGGTTTAAGGTAAGCCGTTGGTTCACACGCCAGTTGTCCTGGAAGTATGCGGCCCAGGAAACATTGTTCCAGTAACCATTATCATGTACGGCGTCTTCGGAATAATTTTGGGCATAGCCAAGCAAGAAATCAGCGAAGTCATTGCCCGTGAACAAACCGTTGAAGCCGAAGTTTCCTTGGGTGGACGCAAATACGTCCTGAACTTTTTTGTACAGCGCCCAACTCGCTCCGATCTTGAACTGGTGCGCTCCCCTGGTCCAGGAAAAATCATCTCGTATCTGGTAATCGTCGGCCTTGTTGACCCAAGGCGTCCAATTGGCGCTGTACTGCGCCCCCGTATTCTGCAGGTTGATGGTGGGGATGCGGCTGTCCGCATTCGGTCCGCTGAAGATTCTGTTGAAAGTGAACCCAGAAGGCGCAGCGAGCGGCGCGCCGAAACCGGCTTGTGGAAGAATGTTGATGCGATTACCGTTGTAGTTGAAGGCCACCTCGTTCAGCAGGGAGGGGCTGATGGTATGCGTAAGGTGAACAACACCGCTGTACGAGGGATTACCGAAGGTGTTCCCGATGGTAGGTAGATTGTCGCCGCTCCACATGGTCGTGCCGAACGTCTGGGTGATCTGCTCCGAAACCCAGTGGCCAAAAATGGACACCTTGTCATTAAATTGATGGTCGACTCGGGCAATCTCTTCCCGGACATCGGTGGGCGAATTGTTGCCGCCCAAGAACTGCGTACCCGACGTCGGGGTTGGAAAGATCTTGGCCGCCAGCAAGGCCTGGGCATTCTGGTCCAGCAAGGTGGAAGGAATGACATTGTTCGGGAAAGGTTGGGCGACTGTAACGTTACCCTTGCTGTCGCAGGTGCTGAGAGTTAACCCGGAAGCTGCATACTGTCCAGGGATCGGGGAGCTGGGCGAAAACAGGTTGGCACATGGGGTGTGGAGGGTGACCCCGGTACCTGAAAAGTTCCCGCCATAGGTGCTGGGCAGGGGAACCGTCTGATTCAACGTTTGCCCCTGAATTAGTTTCCTCCATTCCATGTTGTAAAAAAAGAACGTCTTGTGATCACTCTTCCAGAAGTCAACCGGTCCGCCGACGTTGAACCCGAAAGTGTGGAAACGCAACTCGGCGACTTTGTTCAGAGTGCCGTCTGGATTCATACGCGGATTGAAATAGTTGCGGGCGTCAAGGGCGTCGTTTCGCAGGAACTCCCATGCCGACGCGTGAAGCGTTCTTGTCCCTGACTTGAGAACAGTGTTCATTGTGGCAGAAGACGAGAGACCATATTCCGCGCTGTAGTTGGAGCTAAGCACCCGGAACTCCGCCAGAGACTCGATAGAGGGCATCACGCTGAAGGTCCCGCTGCCGCCACGATCGAGGTCCTCGCCGCCGTCCATAAGGTAGATGCTGTGCGCCGGGCGGTTCCCGTTGAAGCTTACGTTGGCATCACCACCAACCGGGGTCGGTGTTTGAAAGTCCCCCTGCAGGCTGGTGGCGCCGGGCGTCAAATTGATCAACGTATAAATACTTCGGCCATTGGTAGCCAGCTGCGACACTTGCTGCCCGGTAATGACGTCGCTGACTTCGCCGGAGTCGGTCTGCACTTTGACCGCATTGGCTTCGACTGTTACTGACTCCTGGGTGCCGCCTACCTGCATCGCGAAATCAAGCCGCGCGCGGTCGCCGATATTGAGCAGGACGTTGTTTACGGAAGCGACTTTGAACCCTGGCGCCTCGGCCTGAACCTTGTATTGGCCAATGGGCAGATCGGGAGCCACGTATTGACCCGATTCGTTGCTCGTGAGCGTGCGCGCCTGCCCGGTCTTGATGCTGGTAATAGTGATGGTCGCATTCGGCACGACGGAACCGCTGGGGTCAGTCACAGTGCCGACGATAGTCCCTTCTTGCGCAAAGGTTAGAAGCGTAAAGCTGAAGAGGAAGAGCGAGCACAGCGCGTGGAAGCGCCAAAGCCTCCACCTCCTCGGGGACAGGAACGGGAGAGACCTCATAATTTTCCTCCAGGGTTTTAGTCCGAGCGCAATCTCAGCGGTCATGCAGAAAGGCACGGTAGTGAAACCGGAACATGCACGCACGGCTGCAAAAATCCCGCGGCACGAGACATTACAAGCTCTGCTGCGAAATCAGGCCCTATGTTTAGCGTCATATACCAGAACGAGGCACGCCGGAAAGCAAGAACCCGGGCACGATCGGGCAAGTCTGCTGCACATGCCTGCGACTGTCAACAGAAAAAACGATTTGGTAGACCAATTCTTGCAACCTTGAAAATCTTCCAACCAGACCCCAATAAACCATAGAAACGTTACCGATTTTTGTAGGAGAGGGAAGGCCGTCTCCGCGGCGGCAATTTTTGACCGTCCGCCCATTGGCTTTTACCTCTGACGAGCTTCCTTGTCAAGAAGTAAATTGCAAAATTAATCAGATCTATATCGATTTAGATGAACACAGAGAAAGAGAATCTTGCTCGAATCCAGTTTCCTGTGCGACACTTCCAGCATGGCAAAGTCGGGAAAGAGCGCCCGCGTGCCGCCTGACCGATCGGGTAAGTCGATAGGGCTCAAGGGACTGGCCGACTACCTCGGGCTCGCTCCGGCCACCGTGTCGCTGGTGATGAACGGTTCCGCCGTGGCCGACACTATCGCGCAAGAGACCAAGGACCTGATCTTCGAGGCCGCACGCAAACTTAATTACAAACCCAATTTCTTTGCGCGCTCGCTGCGCATAGGGCGCAGTTTGACAATTGGGGTAATGGTACCGGAGGTAAGCCAAGGCTATAACGCCACTGTGTTGAGCGGTATCGAGGACTACCTGCTACAGGAAGGCTACTTCTATTTCCTGGCAAGCCACCGGTTCCGACAGGACTTGATCGACGAGTATCCGCAGATGTTCCTGCAGCGTTCGGTAGACGGGCTGATCGTGGTCAGCACAACCTGGCGCCGGCAGCTACCAATTCCTGTAGCGACCGTCTCCAGCCACGATGAGGTCCCGGGCGTCACCAACATTGTTCTCGACCATCGCCGTGCCGCCGAAGTTGCATTGCGCCATCTTGTCGAGCTTGGACACCGTAAAATCGCGGTGATTAAGGGACAGGACTTTGTTCCCGATACGGAAATCCGCTGGAATGCCATTGCCTCGGTAGCCTGCGATTTGGGCGTGCCCATATCCCCCAAGCTTACGGTGCAAATTGAACGGAACTCGCCATCGCCAGAACAGGGCTACCGAGTCACCCAAGAGCTGCTTGCCTCGAGCGAACCCTTCACCGCGCTATTCGCGTTCAATGATATTTCGGCTCTGGGCGCCATGCGCGCCATCGATGAATTTGGCTGGCGTGTACCACGGGACGTCTCCGTGGTTGGCTTCGACAATATCGAGACCGCTGCCTATCACATCCCCGGCCTTACCACCGTGCAGCAGCCACTGCGCAGGATGGGCAAGATGGCAGCCGAGAGCGTGTTGCGCCGCCTCTCGCGCGGGGAGAACGAGTCCTCGCGTATTGCCGCCAAAGTCATCGTAGAACCGGAGCTGATCGTCCGCGGGACCACTGCCGCAGCCCCCGCTCCACGAAAACGGAGTACGGGAGCGGTTCAGTCCAGATAACGACAATTTGCCATTAGCATCGATCCTGACAACCTAGATTGGATTGATTGCCGCCAGCCAATGCTTGACCGCAACTTCCTCTCATGCTACACGTTGCTTTGTTACTAAGCTAAACCGATTTAGACGTATTCATAGTTCCACCAGAGCTAGCGTGGGTGAATGGCCGCCTTCGGACGATGAGGCTTCGTCGGCCAAGCGCAACCTTTAAGGAGATCTTTATGCGAGCGCGCCTTCTTGCAAGCATTGCGGTTTTCGTTATCGCGGCTTGCACTGGTACTCATGTCATGGGGCGGGTCAACGCCTCGGCCGCTGCCATGCCGTATCTGAACTCTTCACTTCCGGTCGAAACGCGGGTTAATGACCTGATTTCACGTATGACGCTGGAGGAAAAAGCCTCGCAACTCGTCAACCAGGCCCGCGCTATTCCCCGGCTGCACGTACCCGCCTACGATTGGTGGAGCGAGGCTCTGCATGGTGTGGCCCGAGCTGGAACCGCTACGGTGTTTCCTGAGCCCATCGGGCTGGCGGCAACCTTCGATGTCCCTCTTATTTACGACATGGCCGTAGTGGTCGGCACTGAGGCCCGCGCCAAGCACAATCAAGCGATACGGGCCGGGCACAGCGACATTATGGAGGGTCTGGACTTCTGGTCACCTAATGTCAATATCTTTCGCGATCCTCGCTGGGGTCGCGGCCAGGAAACTTATGGCGAGGATCCATTTCTGACCAGCAAGATGGGCATCGCCTTTGTGCGCGGACTCCAGGGTGACGATCCCAATTATTACCGCGTCATCTCCACGCCCAAACATTTTGCGGTGCACAGTGGCCCCGAGCCGACTCGTCATAGCATGGATGTGCCAGTATCGAAACACGACGTGGAGGATACGTACCTGCCGGCCTTCCGGGCAACCGTGGTCGAAGGGCATGCTGGGTCGGTTATGTGCGCCTACAATCGGGTGAACGGTCAGCCAGCTTGCGTTAGCTCTTTCCTGCTCGAAGACCAATTGCGGGGTGCCTGGAAGTTTGATGGCTACGTAGTGTCGGACTGCGGTGCGGTCGAAGATATTTTCAAAGGGCATCAGTATACGAAAAACTTGGTAGAAGCGGGCGCGCTTGCGATCAAGACTGGGATGGATAACGAGTGTGCTGACTTTTTCAGAAAAATTTCGGATGATTCCGATTACGTGAAATATGTGGATGCCGTCAAGCAGGGCTTGGTAACGGAAAAAGACATCGATCGGGCGCTCAAGCGCCTGTTCACGGCACGCTTCCGGCTGGGCATGTTTGATCCACCGGAGATGGTGAAGTATGCCCAGACGCCTGACTCGGAAATCGATAGCCCTGCCCATCGCGAACTGACACTCAAATTGGCCCGCGAATCGATGGTTCTACTGAAGAATGATGGAGTGCTGCCCCTCGCTGTGGGCACCAAGAACATTCTCGTGGTCGGGCCGCTCGCGCAACAGGCCAAAGTGCTTGAGGGCAATTACAATGGTACGCCTTCGCGGTCTGTCACCGCCTTGGAGGGCATTCGAAAACAATTCGCCGGGGCGAGCGTAAGCTACGCCCCTGGGATCAACTTTTTGCGGCAGGAGCAACTGGTGCCGACTTCGGCGCTGTCAACGCCAGAGGACAAGCCGGGACTCAAGGCCGAGTATTTCCCGGGCAAGGGCTTCACGGCCGAACCTGCGCTTGTCAGGGTTGATAAGTACGTAAATTTGCAACTGTTCCATCCTGACACATCGGCACTCCAGATTCCCAAAGGTTGGATCGATTTTTCCGTGCGCTGGACCGGCTTCTTAACCCCTCCGGAATCGGGTGTCTACAAAGTTGGCCTGCTTGGTTCGATGGACCGGATGTGGCTCGACGGCAAGCTGATCGTCGATGACCTCCAGCTGCATGACGGGAAGCCTGCCACGAGCACCATCGAGTTGCGGAAAGGACACCGTTACGCGGTAAAGATCGAATACACAAGCGGGGACTTCGGCACCAAGTTGGTCTGGCTGCCTATGCTCGGGGATCCGATCGCTCAAGCCGCGGCTGCCGCAGAACAAGCGGATGTCGTCATTGCAGTGGTGGGCATTACCTCGCAGTTAGAAGGCGAGGAGATGAAAGTCGACTTGCCCGGTTTCAAAGGCGGAGATCGCACCAGCCTCGATTTGCCAAAGGAAGAGGAAGATCTCATCCAAGCAGTTGCGGCTACGGGCAAACCTCTTATTGTGGTTCTGATGAATGGAAGCGCATTGTCCGTGAACTGGGCCAACGAGCATGCCAGTGCTATCCTGGAGTCCTGGTATTCGGGTGAAGAAGGCGGAACCGCAATCGCGCAAACTTTGGCTGGCGTGAACAACCCCGCGGGGCGCCTGCCAGTGACCTTCTACACGGGCGTTGATCAGCTCCCTCCCTTTGAAGATTACGCGATGAAAAATCGCACATACCGGTATTTTGAGGGCAAGCCACTCTACCCCTTCGGTTATGGATTGAGCTATTCGAAGTTTGAGTACAGCAATCTCAAACTCTCCAAGGCGGAAGTGAATGCCGGCGAGCCGCTCGGCGTCGAGGTCGAGGTCAAGAACGTCACCCAGCGCGAGGGCGACGAAGTTGTCCAGCTCTATTTGAATTTCCCCAAAATGGGGGGAGCGCCGATTCGCGCCTTGCGCGCGTTTACTCGCATTCACTTGCAGCCCGGCGAGTCACGTCAAATAACTCTGGATCTGACCCCGCGAGATCTGAGTTATGTGAACGAAGCCGGCGACCGGGTCATCACCGCGGGCGAGTATCGCGTCACCGCAGGTGGCGGACAGCCGGGTACTGACATTCCGGTTGCGGAAGCTACGTTGACGATTCGCGGTCAGCAGACTCTGCCAGAATAGCGATATGCTCGGAAGTAGTCTGAAATTCACTGTGAGGATCGAACCCGGGTTGCGAGGGGCAGTGGCCGCACTCCTCCTGAGCGGGTTTCTCGCAGCTCAAGCGCCTGGTTCGAAAGCGCGACAGGAACCGGAAACGTTCGCCCAGGATGAACGCGGCTCAATCCGCTTCGCCTTCGAGCCCATCGACTTTCGACTGGACAGCTCCGAGACGCCGGAGCGACATGCTCCGGAAACCATGGCAGGCGGGGTCGCGGTCTTTGACTACAATAACGACGGCAAACTCGACATCTTCTTTGCCAATGGCGCCAACATTCACACACTGAAGAAGGATTCGCCCAAATTCTGGAATCGTCTGTTTGAAAACGACGGCAAGGGACACTTCAAGGATGTAACCGAGAAAGCGGGTCTCACCGGCACGGGTTTCGATGTGGGTGTAGCCATCGGCGATTATGATAATGACGGCTATGAAGATATTTTTGTCGCCGGCGTTTATCGCAACACGCTCTACCACAACAACGGCGACGGCACATTTAGCGACGTAACCGCGAAGGCGGGCCTAGTTCACACGCCTGATCCGCAATATGGACCGCTCTGGGCAGTGGGGGCCGCGTGGGTTGACATCAACAATGATGGCCTGCTCGATCTTGTCGTAATCAACTATCTCAAATGGGATGGAGAGTACGAGCCGGTCTGCACTGATGATGGGCACCGCGATTACTGCCACCCAAAGCTATATCAGCCGACTCCCAATCAATTATTCCTCAACAACGGGGATGGCACTTTTCGCGATGCTTCGGTTACCTCCGGTTTGTGGACGCGTCCGGGCAAAGGCATGAGCATAGCCGCAGCCGACTCCACGCTCGGCGGCCGCATGGATCTTTTTGTCACCAATGACAAGCTCGTAAATTCTTTCTTTCGCAACCTGGGCGGCGGCAAATTGGAAGAAGCCGCGTTCGAACGGAATGTGGCGCTCCGGGAAGATGGCGTATTCATCTCCGGGATGGGAACGGACTTCCGCGATATGGACAACGATGGCTACCCTGACATCTGCCTGGTTGCGCTCGATCGCGAAACCTTCCCGATCTTCCGCAACACCGGGAAGGGTGGCTTCGTTGAGGTAACACAAGCGAGTGGCATGGCCGTGCTCAGCGCCCCCATGGCCGGCTACTCGCCCATGATCGCCGACTTCGACAATGACAGGTGGAAAGACATTTTTGTTTCGCGCGGCCACGTGCAGTCACCCCTGTCAGCACCCAGGTTGGCCATCGAGCAGCCCAACACGGTCTTTCGAAACCTGGGAAAAATGAAGTTTGCCGCCCTGACGAACGAAGCCGGGTTCACCGCACAGCCCCCGGCTCGCCATCGCGGCTCGGCGATGGGCGATTTGGACGGCGACGGCCGCCTCGATGTAGTCGTAAGTGCGATTGGCGCTCCCGCGGAGGTCTGGATGAACCAGAGCCCGGGAGCCAATCACTGGCTGGAGGTAAAGCTGCGCGGAACCAGGAGCAACCGCGACGGGATCGGCGGACGCATCAAGGTGGTGAGCAAGAGCGGCACACAGTACAACCACATGACCACCAGCGTAGGCTATGCGTCCTCCAGTGCCGGCCCGGTTCACTTCGGGTTGGGTTCGGATACGACAGCCGACCTGGTTGAAATTCACTGGCCGTCCGGGATTGTGCAGGAACTTCGAAATGTAGCTGCGGACCGGATCGTTGTGGTCTCCGAGCCCGAGCGCTAATCTTTTTCCGGTGCTACGAGTGGCACTGGGGATGATAGCGAGGTCCTGGAGAGAGAAGAACGGGTTCGAAAAGTGAGATTGAGCATGAATCTGCTAGGCATCGATGTCGGCACCGGCGGGACGCGTGCACTCATTGTAAACGGGGAGGGACGAGTCGTCGGTTCGGCATCTGAGGAACATGCTGCTTTTGCCTCCCCGCAGATTGGATGGGCTGAGCAGGATCCTACCGACTGGTGGCGAGCCGCTGGCATCGCGGTTCGCGGAGCTTTAGCTAATGCGAAGCTGCGGGGGCAAGACATCGCGTGCGTCGGTTTTTCTGGCCAGATGCACGGCGCCGTCATGCTGGACCATCAAGATCGCGTGGTTCGGCCGGCGCTGATCTGGTGCGACGTACGCACGGAAAAGCAATGCCAGACTCTCACCGAGCAGGTGGGCAGCGAGCGACTGATTCAACTGACCCGCAATCCCGCTTTGGCCAATTTCACGGTCACCAAATTTCTCTGGGTTAGGGAAAACGAACCAGAACATTGGAAACGGGTACGCTCCGTGATGCTGCCGAAGGACTATGTACGGTTTCGCCTTACTGGAGAAAGGGCCATAGATGTTGCCGATGCATCGGGAACGCTCTTGCTGGATGTCGCACATCGCCGCTGGTCGCGCGAAATGCTGGAAGCAGCCGAGATTCCCGAGCACTATCTGCCCCGTCTATACGAATCGACAGAGCTCTGTGGGGCGGTATCGGCACAAGGAGCGGAAGCTACAGGGCTGAAGCCGAAAACTCCGGTTGTCACCGGGGCAGGGGATCAAGCCGCCAACGCCGTCGGCATGGGCATTGTCACACCCGGCACGGTTAGCGCGACCATTGGGACTTCGGGTGTGGTCTTCGCTGCCACCGATCAGCCTGCGATCGACCTCCAGGGCCGGCTGCATACTTTTTGCCACGCGGTTCCGGGGCGCTGGCACGTCATGGGAGTAACCCAGGCCGCGGGACTTTCACTGCGTTGGTTCCGCGACAACTTCACCGTCACCTCCCAAAACCAAGGTGATCCATATGAGCGGCTCACAGAGGAGGCAGCAAACATCAGCCCCGGTTCAGATGGTCTGCTTTGGACTCCGTACTTGATGGGCGAAAGAACTCCGCACCTGGATCCCAACGCGCGTGCTGCGCTGGTGGGCTTGACCGCCTCGCATACGCGAGCACATGTCATTCGTGCCATTCTCGAGGGAGTCGCTTTCAGCCTGCGCGATACCTTCACCATACTCCAAGAAATGAACTTGCCGGTCGGAAGTATTCGCCTGGGCGGTGGAGGCGCGCGCTCGCCACTTTGGCAACAGATTCAGGCTGACACCTATGGACGCGGCGTCGAGATGGTGGAAGCAGAAGAAGGAGCAGCTTATGGCGCCGCCATCCTCGCCGGAGTAGGCGCACGCGTCTGGTCCTCTGTGGATTCGGCCTGCGGTACGGCAATCCGGGTGGCAAAGAAAGTTAGACCGCAACCCGTCGTCGTCTTACTTATGAATCAGCAGTACTCGGCGTATCGCCGCGTGTACTCGGCCACGCGGTCAATTCTTCAACCCGCCGGGGGCATTTCCAAAGCTCACGGATAAGGACATTCATATGGCAAATGGCGATTATCAACCCCGGCCGGAACACAGATTCTCATTCGGATTATGGACCGTTGGCAATCGAGGACGCGATCCCTTCGGCGATGTCGTGCGCCCAACCATTCCACCTGTGGAGATCGTCAGCATGCTGGCGGAGGCCGGCGCCTGGGGCGTCAACCTCCATGACAACGACCTGGTGCCGATCGACGCCACTCCCACCGAACACGAGCGTATAGTCTCGGAATTCAAGAAAGCGTGCGAGCGCAACGGCATCGTGGTTCCAATGGCTACCGTCAACCTGTTCTATCACCCCGTGTTCCGGGATGGCGCATTCACCGCCAACGATCCGGAGGTACGCGCCTATGCTCTCCAAAAGACCATGCGCGCGATGGACTTAGGCGCAGAATTGGGCGCCAAAATATTCGTCCTCTGGGGCGGGCGCGAGGGAACAGAAACGGACGCGTGCCGACGGGCTGATGTCGCCGTCGAACGCTTGCGTCAAGCAGTCAATTATCTGTGCGAGTACAACATCGATCGAGGCTACGGCTTCAACTTCGCCCTGGAAGCCAAGCCCAACGAACCGCGGGGAGATATCTACATGCCCACCACGGGGCATTACCTGGCTCTGATCTCGACACTCGACCACCCGGAAATGGTCGGTGTGAATCCCGAGGTTGCCCACGAACAGATGGCGGGACTGAATTTCATGCACGGTGTTGCCCAGGCGTGGGAGGCTGGCAAACTCTTTCACATTGATCTGAACGATCAGGCGCCAGGGCGCTATGATCAGGATTTTCGCTTCGGCTCAACCAATCCCAAATCCGCTTTCTGGCTGGTGAAGTTTCTGGAGGATGTCGGGTACCAGGGGCCGCGTCACTTTGATGCCCACGCTTACCGCACCGAAGACTGCGCCGGCGTGAGAGACTTCGCGGGCGGGTGCATGCGAACCTATCTGATCCTCAAAGATAAGGCCGACCGCTGGAATGCGGACGGCGAAATTCAAGCTATTCTCCAAGATGTCTCAGCCAGCCGTAAGGATTTGCCGAAGCTCGACGGTTTTTCTAAGGAGAACTCAACCGCACTGTTGGCGCACATCTTCGACAAAGACGCGATGACGCACAAGCGCCTGCAATACGAAAAGCTGGATCAGCTGACGGTGGACTTGCTGCTCGGCGTGCGATAGAAACCACGGTGGCCAGTTCAACATAGGCTTTTCTGTCTTCCTGGAACGGACGACCCGGCTTGTGCGGGGGCCTTGCGTGCCCTCGTTACGGGAGCAAGCGTTTCAACCGGCGAAGAATGTCTACAACGTTGTTGGGGAGATCGTGTTACTTTTTCCGCACGGCGGAAGCATACAACGCTCGGGACCGTAGGGCGCGAGTTGTACATGCGGCCGGAGGCAATCTGGCGTGATGGAGATGATTCTGGCTGAGTACAGATCGATCAAACAAAGCAGCCTGTCTCAGTCTGTTTCAGGGGACGATCAGACTGGACATGAAAACAGAAGAGCGCGAGCATTGTGGCAGTGGCGGCAAGGGCCACCACGAGACCGACACTGAGGCTGCCGGACCGCTGGCTGGTGTAGCCCACCAGGAAAGGCAGAGTCGCCCCTCCGAAATTGGCCATGTTGAACAAGACAGGTCCGGCCCGTGGACTGTCGGCGCCAAAACTCCGCGACATCATGGCAATCGTGATGGGGAACACGACGGAGAGCCCAAGGCCGGCGACCGAGGCCCCCGCAATGATGCCAGTCAGCGTATGGGCCGAAACCAGGCCAACTGTTCCGCCAACACTCGCGACCAGACCAATGCGCGCTAGCGTGACTTCGGGCGTTCGCCACAAGATCACCGGGGCCACCATTCTGCCTGCGAGTAGCGCAAGATAGAAAAAGGAAGAAGTAACGATCGGCAGGTTCCCGGCAGAGCCTCCGCGCTTGGCAAAAGATGCCAGCCAGCCTCCAATGCTGTTTTCCGTGCCGACATAAAGGAAGAACAGCACGCAAAGAACAAGTACGCCGGGTCGCGACCAGAGAATTCGTCGAGAACCCGCTTCTGCCCCAACGATCCCCTCGCGCTCATCGATACCAGAAGGCACGATGGCGAGAATAGCCATGCTCACCAGCAGCGCAATGGCCGAGATGGTATAGAGCAGGAACGATGTGTGCTGCACACGCGCGGCTGCAGCCACCAGAAAGGGGCAGCTGACGGCGCCAACGCTCCAGGAAAAATTCAGCAGGTTCAAGGCAGCGCCGCGCTGCCCAGCGTTGACTTCGGCGACCAGAAGATTACAGGTGGGACCCATCAGTCCAATCGCCACACCATAGCAAGCTATGGCAAATAGCCCAGCTCGCAACGAAAGCACAGGCAGTACGCCGACGCCCAGCGCAATTGTCACCAAGCCCATGATCATGGCTGTGCGATAGCCCCAGTGTCGAATCACTCCGCCCGAAAAACTAACTCCCAGGGTCGCTCCAAGAAATTGCGCGGTGAATAGATACCCGGCCTGAGTGTAGCTTAGCGACCAGCGCTCGCACAGAATCGGCAGCATGGGGCCAAGCAGGACCGTTACCACTCCAACTGGAAGAAAGGCAGCATGCGCCGCCCGAGTAGCGGATCGGGGCGCCCAACTTGCCTGGGGTGTAGATGTAGCCAAGGACATGGACTACTTTGCTTATCGTCTCCCGTGGAAATCGATCTTACCCCAGCTGTGTTTTCGTGTTTACCTGTTTTTTGATTTTCTCGGGCTCACCGGTGGATTACTGGACCATGCGCCGGAAAGGCTGTCTTCAGCGTCGGTCAGACCCCGCATACCATAAGCAGCGGCGATATGTCGTCAAAGCCGGCAACGAAAATCTTCTTCCGCAACGCGCCAACCATGCTCCCGGAAAGCACGAATCGCGCCCGAAGCCGAGTGATTGTTGTATGCAAACACCGCCCTGAAGGGCTTTCTCGCGGTCCGACAGTTGTTTGGTGAAAGGGTAAACGAGATGGGGAGCCCTGAAATCGATCTGCACCGTCCGCTCTGGATGCATTAGTTGCCGATCTCCTTGGCAACCTCACCGATCGCCTGCCGGTGAGATTTCGTTCTTATGGGAGAGCCGCGGCTCAGGAGAACAAGTAGAAAAGGATTTTCCTGCCAAACGCGGGTCAGAATATCGATTTGCTGGCACCCGAAGCAGCGGAACAAGCCTAGAGAAATAATTTTGGCGAAGTGGAGTGCGAGAAGCCCCTGTCGCGATTCCGCTCTCATGGAAAACGTTTTCCCACAAGTATGATTGTGGTACCATGGCTGCCAGCGGGTCCCAGCCTGGCCACCATGGACATCCGTGAGATTGCTCGCAGAGCGAAGGTTTCGACTGCCACTGTGTCGAGGGCGATCAACCGTATTCCCACGGTCGACCCCCAACTAGCTAAGCGCGTTTGGAAAGTC
>JBPYDQ010000931.1:0-3188 GCA_051986135.1 Terriglobales bacterium
CTCGATGTGAGGCCGCCCGTTGGAAAGTGCAAAATTCCCGTCAGGGTACGCTTCGTTGAAGAAAGTCCGGTCGTGGCAGGATTTGCGCCCACCGAAGCGGAAACCACCTCGGGCTTGAAAATCGGAGATATCATCACCGAGCTCGATGGCGTGCCGGTCCCGAACCTGATAAAAAGCTGGGCACCATACTACGCGGATTCCAACGAAGCCGCCCGGCTGCGCGATATTGCGGCCTTCATGACCCGAGGCGCGTGTGGCGAATCCGCCATCGAAGTGCGCCGCGAGGGGCAGGATGTCAAACTCAAAACCGAGCGGGTGCCTCGGTCCCAATCTAATGCCGACCGGGGTTGGCACGACCTGCCTGGCGATACGTTCCGCCTCCTGTCCAACGAAGTCGCCTACTTGAAGCTGTCCTCGGTGAAGGCTGCAGACGCTTCCCATTACATCGAAGCCGCCGCCGGTACAAAAGGGCTCATCATTGACCTCCGCAACTATCCGTCGGAGTTTGTAGTGTTCGCGCTGGGGTCACTGCTTGTGGATCACGAAACGCCATTTGCGCGATTCACCGTCGCCGACCTGTCGAACCCTGGTGCCTTTCACTGGACGGCTCCAGTCTTGCTCGACCCAAAGAAGCCACACTACTGGGGGAAAGTGGTGATCCTGGTTGACGAAGTCTCCTTGAGCCAGGCGGAATACACAACCATGGCCTTTCGAACAGCCCCTCACGCTGTAGTTGTAGGCAGCTCCACTTCGGGAAATGACGGCAACGTATCTCCGGTGGCGCTGCCCGGTGGGCTACGGACCATGATCAGCGGAATCGGCGTGTTTTATCCCAACAAACGACCGACCCAGCGGATTGGCATTGTTCCGGACGTGGAAGTGAAACCAACTATTGCGGCAATCCGCGCCGGCAGGGACGAGGTACTGGAAGAGGCGTTGCGGCAGATTTTGGGGCGTGAAGCCCCGGCCGATGAGATCGAGAAGATGTATAAACAATGACGAAACTCGCTTCAGCGGACAGGTTAGGTCCCACCGAAGTAGGCCGCTCGCGATTGCCAAATACCTTAGGTCCCGAGAAGTTACCGGTAAGGTCGTACTGATCTCGGCCCGGATAAGGCAAGCCTTCACTTAGCCGATAAGATCCCAGCCGAGATGAAGTAAAGAATCAGAAAAATGGTCGCGTCTGCAAATATGTGCGTGACGATGGGCGCAAGCAGACCACCTGACTCCTTTCTGATTATTCCTTGCACGAAACCGTACGCAGTGGCCATCAAGACGCCAATCCACCCCCTGGGGAAACCGCCAACGTGCATTGCGCCAAAGAGCAGGGCTTGACCCGCGTTAGCCGCCCATCCACGCCGAAACACTTGTTCCAAAGATCTCCAACCAATACCTTTGAGGATGAACTCTTCCCAGGTCCCGTTGAGCACCGAGAAAACCGCTCCGGTTGCGATGAGCACCATCGACCCACCTTGCGGGAGCAGAGGCGCAAGGTCGGACAGATCAGGGTGAAGTAGAAAAACCCACGCGAGCAAGCCGCCGGAACTAATCAATATCGTAGGGACCATCCACATAACCGCAACCCGTGTAAAGCGGCCCGAAACTATGCAACTTGCCGAACGCCGCAGACGTGGCCATCCTGCATACAACGCAATATACGCGCCAACGGGCACGATGAAGTTGAGCGGCCAGTAAAAACACAGAAGTCCGAGAAAAAATATCGGCCAGAAGACCGCCTGCGCAAATAACGCGAAGTCGCAACGCCAGAAATACAAGATCAGGGCACCTAGCGGGATTAGTCCGAGCCACAGATACTTCGAGCGGAACCAGAACAACACGAATGGCGAAACGACTGTTCCCAACGGCAGGGCGCGCTCCAACAAACGGAAGCTCGTCATCGTGGCCCAGGGTTCGACAGGCGGGTCATTAGGATATGGTGTAACATCCGCACTTAGCCCCCAGCGCCCGAGCTGATCATAGCAAGCCTCTGCTCTTTGTGGCCGGACGACGAGCAAACCGCGAAGTCATCGCAAGGGATTCAAATTCAACATGCCTGGTTTGTCAGGCTAATCGGAAAAGTAGCTTCAGTACCAGACATGTGTGGCGCCGTGCCACATCATGCTCGCTGCGAGCCATGCTCATGACGAAACGGCGCATAGAAATTCTGAAAATTCCACCTCTTGCCGGCAACTTCGCCCGCAGCATTCTGCATCCGAATTGCTGGCCCGGCTCTATCGCTCGTTCCGAGGTGATGGATGCTCGCACGCTCCTGTTCAGGCTCTGGCTCGCGCTGTCTTCGACCGTCGATGCTACTAAACGTTTTTGCTTTCGCCGCATTGCTTCCGGGCACGGCTACCACGTGCTGGGCGCAAGACAAGGTCGAACTCTTCGGCGGCTACTCCTACTTCCGTGCGTCAATTCGAGAGAAGCAGCTCTCCCTTGGCACGCCGTGCCCGCCGAATTGCACTGTTACGACGTTGGTTTCTCCTCATGCGAATCTCAACGGCTGGGAATTTTCTGGTCTGTACAAGCTCCTGCCCTTCCTTGGAGCCGTTGCCGATTTCAATGGTACCTATGGCACCCTCCATGGCGGAGCAGTTCACCAACACACCTTTCTTTTTGGGCCTCAAGTCTCCTTACCCACAAGAGTTTCGCCGTTCGCACACGCATTATTCGGGGTGGCCTACCAGGCCCAGGGCCAAACTTCCTCAGCTTGCAACCAGCTTGCGCCACCTTTTCAGCAATGCTCTGGCTTCGTCAGCCTCGGCTCCGATACCTCCTTTGCCACCGCCATCGGCGCTGGTTTCGACGTGAAACTGGCTCCCTTTGTGAAGCTCCGGCTGATTCAAGTCGATTATCTCCGCACGCAATTGCACGGCGCGACGCAGAATCAGCCCCGCGCGTCCGCTGGTATCGTATTCCATTTTTGAATCGCGCGTTTCGTGGCCCCACGGTCTGCTGTCCCGTTACGTCAACCGAAAGCTGACTGTCCGGATGGTGAGAATTCGAGAATTCAACGGCCAGGACTGGAAAATTGGTGAGCGATCTGACCTACGCATCGCGGACTTGATGGAATCCCTACTCTTGCTGGTGCCGGATCAATTTAGAGGCTCCCGACAGGCGGTAAATCGCCTCTTCCACGTCGGAGACAGCGGGCGGCATGCCGAGGTCTCGGCCCAAATAATCCA
>JBPYDQ010000932.1:0-10188 GCA_051986135.1 Terriglobales bacterium
TTCTCGGAATCATAAACGTATCCGATTTTCTAGAACTCACGATTGACCAGGATACGGCATCACAATGAGTCATGCCCGAACGGTCAAAAGCCAGCAAAGAGCCGACGGGTCAAGCCGGAAACAGCAAGGGTTGAAGGAGATTGCCGAGTTCCTGGGCGACCAATTGCCGTAGGCCGAGCACTGGAGGTCGGTGGAACACCGGATCCATTCGCATCAGCGGGCTCTCAACCTCCGAATACGTGCTCTTCTCCCAGAGCCTTACGCAAACCAATCACTTCTGGGTCGTTGATGAACAGTACCGCGATCGTCACGCGGCCAATCTGTGTCCGGCCCTTAAGTTCAGGACCGTCCCGCATGAAGTGTTCTGTCCAGCTGTCCATTCGCGGATGTAAAAGGCGAACAAGCTCGCCCGTCTCTGCATCGAGTCCCGCGATGTTGGGGCCTTTGAAGCGATTGCAATGGATGCAAGCAAGCGCCAAATTCTCCCCTACGGCTTTGACCACCATGTTGCCGGCTGATTACGTGATCAATTTGGAATGGTGCAGGATAGAATGCCGAAGGCAAATGGCAGTATTCGCAACGAGCACCGGCTCGCTGCCAGACCAGACGAATCAGATCAGCATTCAAGTGCCTATTTATTGAGTCGAACCTTGCAACGCGCGGCGCGCTTTGGATTGGATCGTAGCGATCAGATTACTGACATGGACGTAGCTATCGAGCTCGTTCTGTTCGTCGCCCGTCAGCTTACCCTGCTGAGCTCGATCTGAGAGGAGATTCATTCGGGCAATGTCGAGGTCATCAAAGCGAATCGACAACAGGTATTCGGCGGCCCCATGCGACAGCTCCCCTTGCCCGAACTGAATAAGCCGTGCGAGTATAGCCGCTTCTGTATTTGGACTTGTAACGTGGGAACTCATCTTGTCTCCGTTCAATTTTGCCACTCCGATTGCGACGTGTCACTACCGATAAATCTGGTGCAAGGGAATTGCAGCCACCGTCTTCAACCCATCGAGTCATCGCGCAGTCGCCTTCAACTGGATGCCGCCCAGTTTGTCCGGAGCGGCCGCGCTTTCGTCGCTGTCAAACTCTTGCGACATCAGCTCGCAGGAAGCAATAAGAGCGAACTAGGGCTGCTGACTAGAATCAGCCTATCGCGGTTTGAAGTTGTTGAGTACAAGACAGTTATATTGAGCACTAAGCCGACTGTCTCTGGATCAGCATATCGGGGTTCGAATCCCTGGGGGGCAGCCAATAAATATGCGGGTTTCTTAATTTATCCCATGTCTCCTCTATTCTGTGTCGCCACTGTGTCGCCAAATGCAGAGCAGGAAGTCGTTGACCCAGAGTTCGGCCGCATTTCGAGGATTTAGCGCAAAGAGAGAACCCCGGGGCGACATGGGCGTTATACGGCAAGTTGAGATGACGCCGGCTTCACCCGAGCCAGTCTCTGGGCACGCTGTCACTCGTGATCTGAACAGTTATCGGAATGAGTGAGGCGGAGATAACCGGCCATCCTCTTTATTGCATTGTCTGAATAGCTTGGGTGAGATCATGCCAATGCGGCCGCAAGATAGCCGGCAATGCCTTCTTTCGGCACGTCAAAACCTGCCAATCGGTACCCCAACCATGTGTTCGAAGGCTATAACTCGTCGTACCAGAAAGATCCTGCCGTGACGAAAAACCATTTGCTGGGACGCGCCGGAACTTCAAGGCACCTAAGCTGTCCTCACGGTCACCGCAAATTTCAATCAACCTAAGAATGAGGCGCCCGGAAGAATCTGCTAAATCGTCATCTAAGCCTCGATTACCTTCTCGTTCCCCGCCATTGGCCAGGACCACCTTTTGTTGTCTTCTCGACTCTCTCTACGTCGGGGTGATCATCAGGATTGAATTGTTTTGCTTTGGCGATAGCTTCGCGCTGCGTCGGAAGAATTGCGCTCGCGCGCTCCGAACCACGCGCCCGAACCGCGAAACCCTCATCCGTCTGCTCAATGAAATAATGCTTCCTCGTTGACATTCGGTCTCCTCAAAGCGATTTTACAACCGTGCCGAGTTGACCCTCAGACAGCTATGAGCTTCATGATCTCGCGCCCCTGCACACTCAGGCCCTCCGCGCACGCCCCGCCCTGGCCCCCTCCCCGCGCGCCCGCTCGGCAGACGGTCGCTCGATCACGGGCTACACCGTGAGCGGACAAACTAAGACCGACGCCCGCTGTTCTTCCTTCAACGTGTGTTATCACACGAAATACGCGTGTTGTAATACGAACGACGAGCAACGATTCGCAACGGCGGCTGTGGTTAGTAGCGTTCACTTACGGAGTGGGTTCATTTTTCCCGTGCGCTCCAGCAACGCGTTCCGGGGCTTGCAACGCTTCATCAACGACGCATCTGCGCTTGGTGGCGCCGCGAAGCGGCGTTTGGGGCAGACCAACGACGGCATGGATGACGTTGCTGCGGCAGTGGGCTGGCAGACAGCGACCATGCCGGCAAAAACCTGGCGCCGTGATCGCCAGTTCCGCTGCATGGATTCCTCGTTGTTTCGGGTGAAAGTCTAAACCTGAGCTAGAATCCCCTCGTGGCATTTGCCGATTGGTCGGCCGCACAATCGACTCGCCTTGTGCTAACGGGTAAGCGTCCATGGATCCACCAAAGCCAGAAGCTAAACGATTAGTTGGCGCATGTTTCCCGCGACGGTCGCTGGACACGCAGCTAGCTGTCCAGCGACCCTTGAACCCGCATTAAGCGGTCTTATCGGCGACTGCGTTCTTGATAAGTCCAACGATGGTCATCAAAATGCCGCCGCCCACGACTGAGCCACCGATATTACCCACCAGCCCGGTGGACTGAAGTAGTCCGGTCGCGCTCAACAACTGCTGACCCAATCCGCCGCCGATCAGGCCGACAATCGTGTTTCCAACGGGTCCCAGGCTGAACTTTTTGAGGAGAGCTGCGGCGATATTTCCACCCACTCCTCCACTGAGCAAAGCCACTATGATTTGTCCGATTACGCTTTCCATACTGTCCTCCTGTTGAAAGGTTGTTGTTGTGATTGCTGCATCTTCGTTGGTCGACGATGCAAAGGCCGTTCGTGATGCATTGAAGAAGTTCTGTACGCTATCGAGGCTGCGGACTCGGGAATTGATTGCCGAACGGATTGAAGCTTGATTCGGCAACATTGCCATTCGGATGCATCGTGCACTGGTAATTGATTTGTCCGATGCGACCACTCGGATCGCGATACGTACCCTGCCCTTGCACACTGATGAATGAGGCGGCAGGCTGCGTACTCGGGTAGCCGTTAAAGGTCAGATTGCCCCCGCGTTGCCCAACCAGCTTGTTGCGAATCGAGTTCTGGCAGTTAGGAACCAGTCTGGCATTGATCGGACTGCCGGTCCCGGGAGTCGGCCATGGGTTTCCACCGCCGCTGTTGGTTCCGCCACTCCACATGATGTCGCCGGTGTAACCGTGCATACTGCCGCGGTTGTCTTCGATGCGGACTACAGCAACGCCATTGTTGGAGTTAGGATTCTGCACCAGGTACTGCTTCCCGCGGCCATCGACGCCTGCGAAGCGGAAGTTATATGGGTTCGTAGGCAGGGGCTGGTTGCAATTGAGCCGTACCCATTGCACGGGCGTTCCGTTAATGCTGCGCACCCGGCCCTGACCGCCGCGGATGTCGATTTCGGCAGTGCCGCCGGTGCGAATTTCAAACGTGCACTTACCGTTGCCCCCACCGCCCGAGATCCGGGCCTGGATGGTCTGTTGCTGCTGGCCGACGGCGGCCGTGCAGGCCAGAATCGTCGCGCCCAATAAACCTGTACAAAAGATCGCCGGTTTCATTCTCACGTTCTCTCCTTTTGTTTTGGGGCCAAATCCGAGTACTGTACCGGTTGGCCACCTATGTCTTCTAGGTGATGGCACTATGACACCGCGACAGGTCAGGCGGAACTCGGGAAAGCCCGAGTCGCAACGGGAATCTTTGCGGGGTGATTGACGCCGTATTCGCGAGATCACTGACGGTGCATTGCAAGAATCTCTTAGGGAACCGAGTAGAGTTTGGTCTTGCAATACGCTCCAAGCATTAGAGTTATGCAGTAAATGAAAGCGCTACAATCGGCGGAAGTGCGTTGACAATGACTCTCACGTGCGACTTGGAGTCGCAACAGGTATGTCGTCGGGAGCAGCGGAGGTATCGTTGTCGTCCATCAGAGACAGACCCTGTGTGGGTTCATGGCCGGCTGCAGCGGCTGTGATTCTTGCAGTCCAATTCTTACTTTGGCTTTGGCTGGGAGACACCGCTGCCCTAAACCATTACTCCCTGTTAGTCTATTTCCTTCTTGATTTCGGTCGAGGATTCCGAAGGAATTGAGGCACTGACCCCGATTATCTCAGCGGCTCCATTGGCAGGGCACGCCGTCGGGAACGCTAATTTCGACGGTTGAGGTGTGAACAGAGTCTAACGGATTGAATAGCGTGGGTATTGGGGAGGGTTTGACGGCCCTATAATCGGGGCGCCGGACTTGATCAGCATTTTCGATTCGGGAGAGGACTTCTATGCGAACTGTTGTGCGTCTGTGTACTGTTGCCGCTGTAGCACCAGCTCCAACTTCTCGAACGTCTTCACCACCGAGCCGTTGATGATGCAAGAAACCTAATCGCCCTTCACCTGCATCGCAACCTTCTGCGTCACCGGCTGCCATACGCCGGCGGCCTTGTGCACCGCATCGCTCGCCTCCCTCCGTCCATTCAACTGAAACGCATCCGGCCCAAACCCGGGGAAGCTGAAGTCGGCCGATGGCGTGTATGGGATTCGGTTTGCGCATAATACCGACGCGACTGTGACCGATTCGAAGGTGACCAAGCCGTAAGGCATGAGTTCGAGTAGACGAACGTCCTAGAGAGCGAGTTAAAGACGCTTCTTTGAGCACGCTAAAACAGGGTAACAGGATTACTGTTGTAAACCTACTACCTCAATTATCGACTGACGACGAATCGTGTGGGGGCAATCTTACAATGCAAATGGATTGGTTCGTCTCGATGTTGCTGAGTTCGTCGCCAAGGAGTAGATTCGCTGTCACGTCTATCATGAAACGGCTCCTCACGCTGCTGTGCACGGCCATTTTGCTAGGTCGTCTCCCGCATCCTCTCACTCGAGGCACCAGAGACTAATGTCATGGGACCGAATCTCCTAAACTCTAGCTTTGAGGACTTTGCCTACAATACGCTATGAGGTGCGGCCGTTTCTGACGGCACAGCCACCGAGGACGAAGATGGTGACCGGAGCCTTTCCCTCCGGGCCCACTATCTCTGGCACCGCAATTGACCTTTCCTGCAGAACTGATGGTCGACAACAAGTCTCTTGACATGCTGCAAGGCTAACGAGACCGATACGGGCGCGGTTGAACACTTTGACAGGGCGTGGCCGATCAGCAATGTCAGTCCCGCAACGGAAGCGCACAATAAAAATTGAAATTCCCTTCCCAGGAGTTATGAAAAATGACAAAGAGCTTCTTTTATATAGCTACGCTGTTGGTGGCAGCTCTCACAACAGGTTGCGAGAGCTGCCACCACCCGCCAAGGTCGTCATCGATGGCGTCCATTAGGTCGTCCTCGGCTCCAGTGGCAGGCAATATCACCGACCAGTGGGTGGGTAAATGGTTCGGACCCGAAGGAACGTACCTGGTACTTTCTAAGAGGGACGAGAAATATGTTGTAGAAATAAATTCTCTCGATGGACCCGGCCACTTATAAGGGAACTTTGGTCAGAGACCGCATCGAATTCTCGCGCAATGGCAAAGCGGAGTCTATCCACGCCGGCAGCGGCGAAGAAACTGGAATGAAATGGCTTTTGGATAAGAAGAATTGCCTGATCATCAAAACCGGCGAGGGATTTTGTAGAAACTAGTCCCCCTGTCGGCAGAGGGTCAATGTGGAAGGCGATGCTGCTCAGCTGTCATGCCCGCGCAGCGTAACGGATTCAGGGATTCCGCTCTTATGGTGTCTCAGGTTTTCCTTCCATCCTCGTGAAGCGCAGCGGCTGCTCGTGGCCCTTGCTATAAATGAGTAGATACGGATCTTTCCATTCGAAACGCTCCGCTGACTGAAGCGCCTGCAGATATTTCGTCTCCTGATTCATTGCTGCCTCGGAGCACGCCATTCGCGTCGCACCCAATGGCGACATTTTGATGGTATTTCCTTTGATCTCTGCCGAGTCAAGAAAGCGGTTGCAGGAGCCATTACCCGCTATCATTCCAGTTTTCCTAAAGGCCAGCGTCGCCCGACTGTTAGCGGCCACATCGCCGCCCCCGATATCTTCGAGCCGCCACTGGCTACCCGAGAGGTTAACGCCACCTCTAGACTCAATGTCTTGCTTCGCCAGGAACATTCACTTCTTTTATTGAAGAGACTTTGAGAACTGGCTGTTCGCCGGTTTCTACCCCTTCTCGATGGGCGAGTTTGCCCGTGGCCCTTAGGTGCTTGTTTTGCAGTTCTTCGAGTTTTCCGGTGTTGCGATAATCAACCTGAATTGAGTTCACCGGCTTACCGCCGATATTGATTGGGGACTCGAGTTCAAGAGCCCAGCCTGTCGATTCTCCTCCTATGGCCATTGCACGAACAAGCTTGCCTGTCAGGGTTATTTTTTGTTCTGGTTGCTGCGCCTGCAGATAGATACTAGCGAGCACCAGAGTCAAGACGGCAGCACTCAGTCGCGCGGTGCGCATTTTCACATCTCCTCTCTTCAAGGTCAACATGAACAGTTTGGTCAGTTGCTAGTGGCGTTGGGTCGTAGCTGCGCTACCGGCCAGGGTTATCCGGGCCTACATGAAATCACAAGCGTGGCGGTCGCAGTATCTGATTCTGCTTCAAAATTAACGGTACGGTAAAAAGGTACGGAAAATTGAAAATGTCTCTGTTCGGCGAAACTGTTTTCAGAGTGGATTGTTTTAGACCTCTCTAACTGCGCTTATCCTCCTTCCAGCGCTTTAGTGGATCGAGTCTCGCAGTTGCAGTAAAGCTCTGTCGGCCATGTCAAGGCGGATCAGACCGAATCGCGGATATTCCAGGTCCAATACCGCGTAGACCGTAACCGCAATGACTGCTGCATACAGTACCATGTGGAGGGAGCTTCGACTCCTGCGTTTAGCCATGGCATAGCCCGCTAGCAGACCGCTAATTAGCGCGACAGCTGTTAGAAGAACAAAAATCATGTGTGGCAGTTGAGTGTACATGGCGATCGTGCGGGCCGTGGTGACGTCGAACATCTCGTTGATCGCTGGTAACAGGAGCCTCGCCGCGTTCTGTGTTGGGTCGTTACGACTGGAAGCGACCGTACGGGACCAGACTTCCTTTTGGAGTTCCGCTACCCGCGCAATTTCCTGTTCCGCAGCATCTAAATTCGGGAGTTTTTCGTACACGCGAATCCGTGCATCCAGGTAGTCGCGAAATAAACCGCGTATTTCTCGTTGGTCGTTGATCGGAAGCACATCCAATCGAAGGTAAGCCGTACTGATCGCGTTACCTTCCTGGATGATCAGCTGACGCTTAGCATCCAGCCGTGATGTTCCTCCGGCAAAGGAAAAACCCAGCAGCAGCCCGAGCAGGGCGAAAACTGCGGCTTCGATAGCGCCAATTCCTTCGTGTGCACGCTCAGGGTTTTTCGCCAAACTACGGCGGCCTATCCGGTACCCGACCTCCAGACAGATAAAAATCCCAAAAAACAGACCCGTCGATACGAACAACGCCACATGTGTCGGATTCATATTTCTCCATCCAGAATCAACCGTTCGTCACTCCTTGGCGGGTAGCATTCGGTGACAGGCACGATCTAGAAAGCAGATCGGAGAGCGGCACCGGCCGAAGACGTTTTGCGGGGCTCGCTCCCCCAAAGCGACCCCCACAGCTCTTTCCGGACTCTACCGGTCGGCTGCTCCCGGCCGGCGGTCAATCCGCGGAAGAAATGTAGTGGGAGTCACAACCGCCACTGAGCAAGGAAGATCCTCTGATGACTGACCATCTGCTACTCTTCAAGAATGGTGTTTCGCCTTGTTACTCTCTTGGCAATCAGCGTCTTCCAGTTTCCGGTTTTCGGCTTGACTTTCTCCCCTACCGCGGCCGATCATCGACGAAATGAACGCGGAATGGAACTGGGGATATCCCGAGTCGCAAGAGTTAAATTCACTAGAGGGAGTTGGGTTTAATTTTTCGGCGGTGGATAGATTCGCGGTGGAACCCTTGGGAGGCTCCAATCTCCAGGTCGGCGAGCGGAGGTGAGACGAAACGCCGGCCCGCCAGCGCGGCTTCGATGGCCAGAGGTAGATCGCGCTCCAGACGATACTTCAGTACATAACCGACCGCCCCGGCAGCCAGAGCGGAATGCAAGTATTTAGGGTCTCCCTGAAGGGTCAGAAATATAACCCTTGTCGCCAATCCCATATCGCGGAGCTGTCGTGCCGCTTCAAGACCCGTCATTCGGGGCATAGAAACGTCTACTACTGCCACATCCGGGCTGTGCGCTTCGATGGCCTCAATAAGAGCCTGACCATCACCTACTGCGGCGACCACATTGTAATCGGCTTCCAGGAACGATTGGACTGCAAGCAGCGTCGCCCGATGATCGTCCGCCAGTAGAATGCGCGCACGTGGGCACGATCTTTCCTGCATATTAAGGTTACGTTATCGAACACCTAGCGTGAATGCGACTATGATTCCGACAGTATCGCTGGAAACTTTACGGGTGAGGTCAAGAACCGGATCAGACTAGGCCTTCTTTGACGGCATATCGCACGAGCTCCGCATTGGTCTTCAGGTCGAGGACCTCCATAATTCGTTGTTTGTGGAACTCCACTGTGCGGGTGCTTAGGTTCAGAATAGTTGCGACCTCCTTCATAGATTTGCCTTCCGCCAACAACTGCAGCACTTCCCGTTGCCGTGGAGTCAGGTCAACACGATCTTTCTGGGTGGGATCGGAAAGACGGGAAAGCATCATTTCAGCAATCAAAGGAGAGACATACGTGCGACCTTTCATCGCCTCCCGGATTGCGGTCACCAGTTCGGTTGCAGCCGAGTTTTTGAGCAGGTATCCAGAAGCCTTGCGGCGGAACGCTTCGGCGGCAAGGTGGGGGTCTTGATTCTGCGTAAGAAAGATGATCCGGGTCTCAGGTCGTTGGTCTTTCACCTGCTGTCCTGCGTCCAGCCCGTTGAGCAGCGGCATGCCAATATCGAGGACGACCACATCGGGCTTCAGATCGGCAGCCTTAGACACCAGTTCCCGACCATCGGTCACGGTTCCAACAACCTCGAACTCGGCCTCCAGCAATTTCGTCAGTGCATCCAGAAAGATGGTGTGATCATCAGCCAAAAGTAGCCGTGCGCGGCTCATCGCTCTCTCTCCGCTCTGGCCTCGTAGACCGTTGTGGCGGCTGACATGCCGATCCGTCTGCGGCAGCAGCTTCCGCTGTCTTGATGGCTGCCCAGGCTTTTACCTTAGTGCCTTTTCCTGGAACAGAATCAATCGCCATCCTGCCACCCACCAGGCGCAATCGTTCATTCATGCTAAGAAGTCCAAGACCCGCACCGATGTGCTCGTCCTTGGGGTCGAAGCCTATGCCGTCATCTCGTACCGTAAGCCGTACCCCATCCCGTACTCTACGCAGCTTCACCCATGCGCTAGTCGCGTGGCTATGCTTGCATACATTGTTCAAGCTTTCCTGAAGAATCCTGAAGAGGCAGAGAGACGTCTCCGCAGGAAGTTGCACGGGAATATTCTTTTCCGAGAACTCCACATTGACTTTCTTTTGCTTTGATACCTCATCACAGAGGGCGCGGGCGGCGCCGCCCAGCCCCAGGTGCTCTAGCGCCGATGGGTGCAACTCATGCGAGAGTCGATGAACGTCTTTTGAAAGGCTGGTCGCTTGTTCCCAAAGCTCCTGGACGTGGTTCGCTTCTTCCTTCGGCAGTCTCCTGGAGATTGCCGCCAGGCCGAAAGCCAACAATCCCAGACGCTGGTTCAGGTCATCATGCAGATCGCGTGCGATTCGTCTGCGTTCCTCCTCCTGGGCGTGGATCAGGCGGCCGCTGAGTTTCAAACGTTCCTCCTCCAGTTGGGTTCTTTGCGAAACGGCGCTGGACAAATCCTCTGCCAAGTTGTGGTATTCAATGTATTCCCTGAGCGCGAACAGGGCCAAGAGG
>JBPYDQ010000933.1:0-2075 GCA_051986135.1 Terriglobales bacterium
CCGACTGAGCTGGAAGGTGCGGGGTAGCCTCCGCAAAAAGGAAAAACTCGTAAAGGAATCGCTGAAAGGGTACTTCAACGATTTCCACCGTTCGATGCTGGAATCGCACTACAAGCACTATCAGTTCCTGACAAAAGAGGTGGCAGCGTTTGAAGAGCGAATCGCGAAAGAAAACAGTCGACTACTTTGCCTGTCCCCGCATTCGCCATCGCCAGAATCTTCTCGGCCTGCCCGGAATTTGATCCGCTTCGACTTTCCAGAAACCTTGCATGGCTGGTTCATGCAGTCTTTGGAATAACCAGTTGAACGCCAAGCTTTTGTGCCCGTTTGGCCAGTGATCGGATCTGCTGCTCGCGATACCTGGCCTCGTAGTATTCGATCCCTTTATCAACGTAGGGCTGCCCGTGTTTGAGAAGCCTGTAGAACAGACAGGCTAACTTTCGAGCCATGGCAGTGATGGCTTTGGGAGCGCCCAGACGGGTACGCAGACGGCGGTATTGTGCGCCCAGATAACTTTGGCTTCGCAGCAGGGTCGCGGCCGCATTGCGGAACGCCACGGTGGCCCGATTAACCACTTTTCGAGTGCGCCGGTTCAGGATCTTGCCTCCGCTTTGTTCATTGGTGGGGCACAATCCCAACCAACTGGCGAATTGCTTTTCGCTGGGGAACGCGCTGAGGTCCACGCCGGTTTCGGCGATCACGGTCTGCGCCGTCAGCACATCGATACCGCTGATTTGTGCCCAGTCGATCCCCGTGATGCGATACAACTCCGTACGGAGATCGAATGAAGGAGCGTTCCGGCTGGTTTTCTTGCCCTTCGGCCTCGGACCAACCGGCTGCGTTTTGAGGTCTACTTTGGACCCCAACGACTCCAGGTGCTTCCGCAACTGAAGATCGCAATTCGTGATTTTCTCCTGATAGACGCGATAGAGCTCCACGTGTTGCCTCAGCACGAACAATAACTCCTCCCGCCAGTTCCCCTCCAAGCTCTTGGCAATCTCGTCCGGTTTGGCCTTCACCTCGGGCTCGACCAAAGCGGCCAATTTCCAGGGATCACGCTTACCTCCCAAGATGGCCCCGATGATCTTCATGCCGCTCACGCCGCTGAGGTCGCTCAGCACATTACTGAGCTGCACGTTCATCTCCGTCAGGACTTTCTGCATGCGTTGAATCACGCTGCTCGCCTCAGCCACCAGATTGCTCCTGTGTCGCCACATCGTGCGCGCAATGCGGATCTCATCAGTCGGCTGAAAGCTGTTATTCAGCAGCCCAAAAGCGTGCAGCTTCAGCAGCCATTGACATTCCTGAACGTCGCTCTTGCGCCCGGGCACATTCTTAGTGTGCTGGGCGTTCACCAGATACACTTCCAGGCCCTGCTGTTCCAGAATTTCGAACACGGGCATCCAATATACCCCGGTCGACTGCATGGCCACGCTCCGCACGCCCTTTTCAACGAGCCATCGGCCCATCTCGCGCAGATCTGCGGTAAAACATCCGAAACGTCGGACCGGCTCGGAGTCGCGATCCGGGCTGATGGCCACCCAATGCTCACTGCCACCCACATCGATCCCGGCCGCATCTGGATGTACGATTTCCAGTGTCCTCCAGTCTACTTTCTTCTGGGCAGACCCTTTCTGTTTGCCTGCCGGCTTCTTCCTACGCATGACTTCTCCTGTTTCAATCAGGGATAGCGGACTCGGCCCGGTTCCGATTCGCAAATAAAAAACTTTCCAACGGGGTCAGATCCGCCGCCGAAAACGGCAACGGACCGCCGAACCAATGCCAGGGATCGGATGAAAACCGGGGCCACGCTCAGGTGCGGGTATGGAACACCAGTGTCAAGACGGCCTTAGCTTGCCGAATCCACTTCCATTCTGGCAAACGTGTCAAGTCTAGTTGGTTTCTGCCGCCAGAGACGCTCCCGCCAGGGACCGTTCTCCGCTCAGGTAGACCCGACAGCTTGTGTTTCGTTTTTCGCTTAGCCTCAGGGTGGAGGATGTCGTCCAGGGGCACCGGCTCACTTGCGACGGCTTGCTGCATAAGGCGGAAGAAGAGCTTGCCGCGGCTCTTTGATC
>JBPYDQ010000934.1:0-4413 GCA_051986135.1 Terriglobales bacterium
CCGCGAACAATGTCTGCAAAAACTTTGTAACTGCCGGACGGAATTGCAGGAAGCTTCACCCTGAACTGTCCCTCGCTGATCTGCTCAGGATGCAGGTGATAAAAACGATCCATCGCCGGAACGCGCAGCAAAAACAGGTGCATGAGGTAGCCGTGATCGGGAATCAGGCTCATCGACCATTGGTCTTTGCGGGTCTGGTGCCAAAAATCTTCATCCATCCTTAGCGTCAGTTGGTCAACCTGGAAGTCGACTTCGAGCGGGGGCGCGTTATACAGCATGGTGTGCTTCAGCTCAGCAGCCTGTACGTTCCACCACCAATTTCCCAGAGCCAGGATAGTCGCTACCAGCACGGCGGCCACCCAGATTGCGACCCTGCCATGGCGTAGGTTGCGAGCCGATGGAGTAACCGCGGGTGCAAGAACGCCCTCGCGTGTGGCCGCCCCGGCGATAGACATGATGCCGACCGCCAGCAATAGCATCAATGCAAAGAGGAGTGTGCCCAGGCTTCGTTGCATAGGCAACGTTCTTCGCGCGTACGCTGGAACGGGTATTGCCAGTTTTCCCCTTCCTTGTGGTCCGGCAACTTCAGCGTGAAGCTCCCAGACACCCGACTCCATCAGCCAAACTTTGCCGGCAAACCAATGTGGGTCGCCAGCTGACTGCTGCAGCGCGTCGGCCGCCGGAGGCAGCCCTTGGTCCTTACCGTTCACATAGATCGGCGTGATCGTGATGCTGTCGGCGTTTCCCGACGTAACGCGAATCTGCACTTGTGCCACACCGGGAATCATTGCCGGCGGATTCACGGTGATCAGCAGATGGTAGGGGCCAGCGTCGCTTTCAAAGTACACATCCGGGCTGCCGACGTGTGCAAAAGCCGGCGATGTTACTAGTAGGAGAGCGAGTCCCCAGATTCTCATGAATCCTCCCTCAGACCAAAACAAATGTCCCGAAGCTGAGGAGTGTTAGCGCTGGATGCGTTGCATCCAATCTCCCCAAAGTATGCCGATACGTACCGACAAAACCGTTGCTACGAGCGCGATCGCCATTCCAACCCAAAATTCCATGGAAGTACTTTCATAACGCCGCAGTGTCCATGCCAACCGATATTGAGAAGGCGGCATACTATAGCCGAATTGGTTCATCGCAAAAACCCAGTTGCGTGCGTAAGAAGACATCATGAAATAAGCGAATGGCCAGTTGATCGCCAGACTCGCGGCCAGAAAGCCTACTCCCCCGGCAATGGCTTTCCAGTTGTCGGCACGCTTGGCAAGCCGCTTCAGGACAAGGTCGAGCACGATTGCCCCCGGGAGCACAAGCACAGGAAAACCTAGAGGAATCATGTGTGTAATCGGTGTGAAAACGGGTCCCAGTTTCGCCTGCGCAGGAAACAGAGGAAAGATCCAATTCCCGGCCAGCCACAACAGCGTGTACATCGCGGCCAACGTGGTAGCGGCCCAGCGGCGTCCGGAGGCACGGCCGATTCCAATCAGCACAACCGGCGCGATCATCCCCAGCACGCGGTAGTAGATTGCGCTGTGCATCAGGGTCTGATCGCCAATGTACTCATAGCCAAGCATGAACAGCAGGCACAGCAGCAGCGAACCGCAGTAAAGAAGCAGGCGGCTGAGGTTGTCGCGCGTTTTGCCTGTGGATCGGTTCACCTGGCTGGTGGTGAGGACGAGTCCGCCAAGGCCCATGACGAAAATTCCTACGACGAGCACAACATGCGGCGGGCTGAGAATCGTGACATCCAGCCCGAACGATTGATGCCACCAATTGTCGAAGGGCGCAGAGGTGAGCATACAGAACCCCCCCCAGGCTGCAATGAACGCGCCAAGCGGGCCCCGCATGGCCCACATCCGCACCGAGCTATCTCGGCTGGCACCGTCGCCGGCAAACGTGGTGTGCAATATCAGGTATGCGCACGAAAACCCGGTGATCACGGCTCCGAACTGAATGGCTAAATGGGCCGGCGTCCAGAACGTGTCACGGCCGATTCCGATATGCCAGGAAATATCCCAGTACAGTCCGAAGGTCGTCGAGGTAACCGCTAAAACTGACAACCAGATGTGCCTGGGTACAACCGCGGCATGGACCAAAGCCAAATCCGTTACCACCGCTGACGCCGGAAGGGGGATTCGCGCGCTCTCGGCCATCGAACCACTCCTACGAACGAGATTGCTCACTGCTTGGCGAAATACTAGCCCAGAACGGACCGATTCTTTCCTGCGAGTCCGCGAACGATAAGATTTTTGCGATGAATGGAGGGTTTTGGACGATGAGTAGTGACACGGTCCGCTAGATCGGGGCTAGAATACGATCCGTGTGGGAGCGGGATGAGTTCGGATTGCCTACCTTTTGGGTGCTGCAAGTCCTGGGATGGGCCGGGTTCTATGGTCTCATTTTGCTCACTGTTGTTCTCCCATCCCACAACAGGGGGGAATTCTGGAGCCAGACCATCTGTTGGACGATGGTGTTTGGAGCAAGTTGGCTGCTGCGTCCCGCGTGCCGGTCTATGTTGCGGAAGTCGCGTCCATGGCTTGGCCTGGAATTGCGAGCTTTTGGGTTGTGTGTCGCGGTGGGAGCTGTCTCCACCTTCGCCACGAAGACTGCGAAATCATGGGGTGCCACGCTCGTGTTGGCCGATTCTCTCGAGGACTGGCTCCAGTCCACCGTCATCCTCTTTCTATGGTGCACTCTTTACTTCGGTATTAAGCAGTGGCAGCAATCAGTGCGCGAGAGGGAACGGTTAGTCCGGGCCGAGTCCGAAGCACGGGAAGCACGTCTCAGTGCATTGCGCTACCAGTTGAACCCTCACTTCCTGTTTAACTCTCTGAATGCTGCATCCACCCTGGTCTTGCAGGGGCAGGCGGCAGCAGCAACACGCATTCTTGCCCAGATCGGCCAACTTCTTCGGACAACGCTAGATAACGATGCCTCCGCCGAGATCCCGCTTTCGCAAGAACTGGCCTTTGTCGAGCAATACCTTGCCATCGAGCAAACCCGGCTCGGCGCCCGACTTCGAGTCACCACTGCAATCTCGCAGGAAACTCTCGATGCCGCCGTACCAAGCATGTTGCTTCAGCCGCTGGTGGAGAATGCCATCCGGCATGGTGTGGCCCCTCTGATTGAAGGTGGCGCGATTGCGATTGCCAGTGTGCGTCGAGGTGACCGGCTATTGATGACGATCAGGAACTCCGGGCTTCGGAGCAAAGGGAATTCCCTGCAAGACGGCGTGACATCCAAAGGCATCGGCCTTGCCAACACCGCCGAACGCTTGAAGACTCTTTACGGCGTCGACCAGCGGTTCTCGATCCGATCTCCAAAGGAAGGTGGCTGCGAAGTAACCATCGAAATTCCCCTTCGGAAAAACGTTCCTACAACCGAGGGGGCCGTATGCGGGCTTTGATTGTTGACGACGAGCCTCTGGCTCGGAGTGGAGTCGCGGTCCGCCTCAGCAAGTTCGCGGATGTAGAGATCGTCGGAGAAAGTGGGGATGGTCCCTCGGCAGTCGAGAAGATTCTCCAACTCTCTCCCGATGTCGTCTTTCTCGATGTCCAAATGCCCGGCATGGATGGCTTTGAAGTTCTTAGAGCCCTCCCCAGTGAAGACTTGCCGTCGGTAATCTTCCTCACTGCTTACGAGCAGCACGCCTTGCGTGCTTTCGAAGTCCATGCTCTGGATTATCTCCTCAAGCCTCTGGACGATGAACGCTTCGCCAGGGCGGTGCAAAGGGCAAGGGAAGTTCAGGATACGGACGCAAAAATCCGCATGTCTGAACGAGTCCTGCGCATGCTTGGAGAAAATTCCGGGAGATATGTTTCCCGCTTTCCCGTGCGCACCGGGGTGCGGATTCAAGTGGTCCTGGCCGACGATATCGAGTGGATCGCGGCCGCTGGAGACTATGTCGAACTACACTATGGAGGACGTTATCATCTCCTGCGCGAGACTATGAACTCGATGGAACAAAAGCTCGACCCTGCAAAATTTCTTCGCATTCATCGCTCTAGAATCGTACGGTTAACCTGTGTACGCGAACTCCAGGCGCTGGACAATCGCGAGTATCTCGTGAGGCTGTCGGATGGCTCGGAACACCGCTCCAGCCGCAGCTACGCGGTCCGCCTCGACGACTGGTTGTCGCCAAAAGAAATTTGAAGCAGGCACCACGCATGGTCGATCAGAAATGTTTTGGAATCGCTCCCCGCGCCACCTCTCATCTCGTCGTCGAGAACCTCCACTTGTCGAGCTCCCGTAGCGTTGAGCCGATTTGCAATTCACAGTCCTTGCCTACCTAGGATATCGTCCTCGTGGTAAGAGTAGTGTAGATTACGGGAGACGGTCCGGGGTGTCGACGACGACGCTCGTGAGCCGTTTTCTACGGACCAAAACTTGCCGCCCAAAACAGATTGGTTT
>JBPYDQ010000935.1:0-5219 GCA_051986135.1 Terriglobales bacterium
AACGTCGACGATCGCGGGCCCGATTCGGCGGGACCGCTGCAGGCGCGGCAGTTGCTCTACTCGCATGCGGCCACGATGCCGGCAGAAGCCATGCTGATCGGCAATATTCACGCGGAGCTGCCGACGATTGAGGAGAGCTTTGCCACGGCCATCGGTTCCGCACCGCTGCTACTGGGCGATCTCCGCAAGCTGAGCGCGGCCGATCGCGCTTGGTACCGCGAGCGGATCGGATGGTTCAAGAAGTTCCGGCGCGAGCACAAGATCAGCGAAAGCTTCTTTCCGCTAGGAAGCTGGCCGCAGACGACACCGTCCCAGTGGGATGGCTTTGCGCGATTCGCGCGCAGCGGCGACGGTGTGATTGCTCTATTTAAGAACAAATCCGGCGCCGCAGAGGCTAAGGTCGAGCTAACCCTGTTGCCTGCAGGAAACTATAAGCTGCGCTCGGTGATCAGCGGCAAAGAGCTTGGCGTTGTTAGCCAGGCCGAGTTTGCGCGGGGTCGAGCCGTCAGATTTCCGGAGAGTCGGCTCGTTGAAGTGCTTGTAGTAACCATGGTGCGCAACTAGCTATCGTGGGTCCAGTGGCAGGAGAGATAAAAGTCTCGAGATCGGGCCAGACTGGAAATGCGAAATCAATCCCGTTTTTCCACAATTCCATTCACAGATATTTCGTTCTGACGCTGTTAATTGCGTTGACATCGATGAAGCAACTGTTTAGTTTTGCTCACGTCGACGGCTGAAAGGATTGGCGAAATAAAACTTGTCAGTCCGAAGTAGGCTGAGTGATCTGCTCATCAGGGCAACCTAAAGAGCAACCAGACCCGAAAAAGCCGACTGCTTCTGCGAGGAACAGTTGGGGTTTGGAACTGCGAAAGCGGTGATTACATCAAGGGCTGCGACGGTACATGTATCCACGCTGTAGGCTCTCTCGCAGGAGCAGATAGCTGGAGCATAACCAATGTCGCAGCCTTTTCCATTTGTTAGCACATGCTGGTTCGCGTCGAGATTTTCTCTTCCACAAAGCGAATCTACGGGCATGGCTCCCTTGCTCATTCTTTGATTAGCCCTCCTTTCGATACGAGTTGTGGATAACGCTGTTCGTGGCGCGCCCGCACACACCTGGTACGGGCGTGGTACTTAGGCAGAGTCTATTAAGGTCTATTAAGGTTGACTCGACCCCAGGCGCTATTTGCGATAAGCTGCGGGCGAACTTGTGGGGGACTCTCGAACCTTGATGGAAACCCGGCTCACCATCATCTTCATTCTCGTCTTATTCGCAATTTCCCGGCCCGCAAAAGCCTCTTCTCCCGACCCAGTATGGCAGCTCGGCAGCTTTGACCAATCTTCCGCTGAGTTCGCCGACGGCGTTCCCTCTCGGCCGGTCACGTTCGTCATTGGGCAGGACCGCCCAGACAAGAACTGGTACGCCTACGCAGGAGCGGCGTTTCCATCGGTGAAGCCGAATTTGACCTCGGCTCCGCGCGGCATTCAATTTTCGATGAATGGCGCGCTTTCTCCAGCCTATCGTTTATCGGCCTCTCTGATCATTGAGCACTCCAGCGTCCCAGCTTTGCGGGTCGACGTCAACGGGCACGCAGGAATGTTCTATTTGCATCCCAAGCTGGACTACAACATGGGCGACACCATGGCTGCGTTTTTCCCCGCGTATTCGGTAGCGGCAGTCGAGGTGGTCTTTCCCGGAACCTATCTGCACCCCGGCGCAAACACGATTACCCTACAGGCGGTTGCGATCGCGGAAAAAGCTGTGCCCGATGCCGGGTTCAACTACGACGCGATTAAGCTGGAACGCGCCGCCTCGCCACCCGCGGTGGTTAGCGCGCAAATCCAGCCGACCATTTTCTATCAGAATCAAAGCGGCTCACTGTTGGAGGCAGTGGATGTCTTTGTACGGTATCTCGAGCAGCCCCGCTCGGGTCGGGTCGATCTCGAAATCGCGGGGCACCACTCGGGCATGGCGCTTACCGGCAAGCAGGATTTTGGCGAGGAGTGGCTGCGGATGCTGGTACCGGAGTTTACAGCCAAAACGCCTGCTCGTTTGACCGTGGAGTTGAACGGCCACACCTCTCAGCTTTCCGAAATCGTCGAGCCGCAGAAGAGGTGGACGCTGCTTCTGGTTCCGCACGTTCACCTGGATGTGGGTTACACCGATTTTCAAGCAAAGGTTGCCTCGATTCAGAGCCGCATCCTCGACGAGGCCATGGACCTCACCGCGAAGCATCCGGCCTTTCGTTTCAGCACCGACGGCGAATGGAACCTCGAGCAGTACCTGGCAACCCGCAGTACAAAGGAACAACAGCGCGTTATCCGCGCGATTCAGCAGGGACAGCTTTTCATCCCGGCACAGGCGAGCAATGTACTCACCGGATTTCCAACCGCAGAAACCTTGATTCGATCGCTTTATGCGAGCGCCAATTTTAGTCGAGTGCACCAAACTCCACTCGATTACGCCAACATCACCGACGTTCCTTCCTACTCCTGGTCGTATGCCTCGATCCTCGCTTCTGCCGGCATTCCCTATTTCTTGGCCGCCAGCAACAACGATCGCGCTCCGGTCCTGCTCGAAGGACATTTGAATGAGAATTCGCCCATGTACTGGGAAGGTCCGGATGGCAAGAAAGTGCTCTTCTGGTATTCGCGGCATTACATGCAAATGCAGTTTCTATTCGGCCTTCCTCCGTTGCGGCAGACGGGAGAGGAAATCTTGCCGCTTTTTCTCCAGATGTACCAGCAGCCAAGCTATCGCGCGAGCGCGGCAATTGTCTTCGGCACGCAAGTCGAAAATACGGATTTATTTCCGGAACAGGCCGAACTGGCAGACGAATGGAACGCCGTCTACGCCTATCCACATATTGAATACTCAGGGTTTCACCATGCATTGGCAGACATTGCCCGGCAATTCGGAACTGACATCCCAACCCTGCGTGGCGATGGCGGCCCGTACTGGGAGGACGGGATAGGATCAGATGCGCTCTACGCGGCGAGGGAACGCGAAAACGAGAGCCGCGCGCCTTCCGCGGAGAAGTTCGCCACCATAAGTTCACTGGTAAATCCTCGTCTCGCGGTCGATCGGAACGCGCTCGAGGCGATGTGGTCCAACATGGTTCTGCTGGACGAGCATACCTGGGCGTCCTGGAATAGCGTATCCGACCCGGCTAGCGTGGAAGCGGTCGAGCAGTTGCGGGTGAAGGACTCGCGTGCCGTAAGAGCTTCAGAACTGCGCGATCAACTTCTCCGTAGCAGCATGGCCAGCCTGGCGGATTCGATTGCTGCTGGCGCGGGCAGCATCATTGTTTTTAATCCTCTGAATTGGAAGCGAGATGGACTGGTTAGCATCGATCTCGATCCGGGCTCCGAAATCGTTGATCGAGCCACTAACGAAACCGCGCCCTTCTTCATCACCCAGCAAGGCAACTCCTTTCGTCGAGTTGAGTTCATTGCGAAGGACGTACCCGCGGTCGGGTACAAGGTCTATACCGTGCGCCGCGCGCAAAGTCCGCCGCCGTCATCCACCGTGGACAAGCGCATCACTCTCGAGAGCCCATACTACCGGCTGGAGCTTGATCCCGCTTCGGGTGCGGTACGAAGCATTTATGACAAGCAACTCCAGAAGCAACTCGTCGACGAGAACAGTCCCTATCGCTTCGGCCAGTATGTTTACGTCAGCGGCGGGGACCACGAGCCCAACAGTATCTTGCAGTATCGGGTTGTCTCTCCCCGTCCGGAGCTCGAAATTCATGCCGCCGGACAGGGCCGCTTGATTTCTGTCACGCGGGCTCCATTCGGCTGGATTGCACGCATGCAGAGTTCGGCCGAAAACAGCCCGTCGATTGTGAGCGAGATTCGACTCTTTGCCGACGAGAAGAAGATTGAGTTTCTGGAAACGGTAGTCAAGAGAGAAATCACGGCGAAGGAAGCCGTCTACTTCGTATTTCCCTTCGCCATGAGCCATCCCCAATTCCAATACGAAATTCAGAACGGCGTGGTCGATCCCGCAAAAGATATGTACCCGGGTGCGGGACGGGAATGGTTCTCGGTGCAGCATTGGGTATCGGTCGAGCAGGATGGCGTCTCGGGAACAGTGATGCCTCTCGATACGCCACTTCTCACGCTGGGAGACATAAACCGGGGAGCATGGCCCAAGGAATTCGGCGCCCGCCGGGGAACCGTTTTTTCCTACGTGATGAACAACTATTGGCACACGAACTATCGTGCGGCACAAGGAGGCCAGTTCCAGTTTCGCTACGCGGTCACCAGCGCTGCGTCGACCACCGCGGCCGCCCTGAGCCGCATGGGCTGGGAAGAAGTCACGCCGCTCGAAGAGGACGAAATCACCACCCAGGATAAGGCACTCGATTGGCCTGGGCCCTTAGATGGCAAGCAAGCAAGTTTCCTCCGGGTTGATGATCCGGATCTTCTGCTAGACACATGGAAGCCGGCCGAAGATGGGGATGGAACCATATTGCGGTTCATCGATCTTGGTGGCGCACCGCGCAAAGTCACCGTGACCGTTCCGATGCTGGCGATCAACCGTGCCCTCGAGACCGATGCCGTTGAGCGCAACCAACGATCCCTGCCTGTCGAGGGGGACCATCGCTTTGCTTTCGAGATTCGGCCGCATGAGATTGTTACCATCCGGTTGGCCGGCAACCCAGTGTTCAAGATCCCCGCCCCGTGAACGTTATCGCCTGACAATACTGCTGCAGTATTGGTGAGTTCGGTAAGGCTGTTCAAGTTTCGGCTCGTTGACTGAATTGTCAGATTCTGTTCGGCCAATCTTCACGTCTCGAATGCTCAAAAAATTGGAACGTGCTGAAAGGCGTGAAGCCCGGCTTTCGGAGTCCCCACTGCTGTCTCGCTTTCACATGTTTCTCCCGGATAGAATTCAGCCTCACCCCAGGCTCGACAGCAGAACATAAGAATAAGGAGGGAGTTTCAGAAAATGCAGTGGCCTCGCCTGCTGGCCTACATCACCGGAAGAGTTGATAAAGAATTGCTGGTGCGCAACGAATATCTGGCGGCTGAGAATCGGATTCTCCGAGCCAAGATCAAAGGCAGGCTGCAACTATCGGACGGCGAGAAGCGTACCTTGGCCGAAATCGCCTACCGGCTGGGACGCAAGGCCTTGGCGGAGGTGGCGGTGGCCGCAAAGCCCGATACCATTCTGCGCTGGTTTCGTAGGCTGGTTGCGCGCAAGTTTGATG
>JBPYDQ010000936.1:0-40471 GCA_051986135.1 Terriglobales bacterium
GGACGCAGCGCATTTGTACTACAATACCAACAATACTCTCAAGCAAAATAAGTCACGCGATACAAAACAACTACGCCTTAGAGGGCAAAATACCGATTTCTCAGAATCCTACAAGCGAAATAGTGTGAAATCGGTTCGCGGAACGAACCTGGGAACCCCGGGTTGATCCGATTCCTACCAGTTGGAAAAACATGATAGTCTTATGATAATATGATCGAAACTGGGTTATTTTTCAGAGCTACAAACTGCTCACGACGCTCCGGGCGCCGGAGATAGGGAGACTATAGTTTTCTTTGGGGACCGCTTTTCCCGCCGATTCCGAGCGGGATCTCCCGTTTCTTGGCAAAGCCAATGCTTGCAATGATGCAACGATGGGACCAAATCCGCCTGATCCTCTAAAAACAACTACTTTGATTCTTCCCGTCGAGCTCGCAGTAAGCTCCTCGGAGCAGCTAGGTCGACGCTCAAATGAGGACGCAGAAATCAACTCGCAAGTCTGCGTCGTCAGCGTTTCACCGTCTCGATCGTAGCACCGCAGCTTCGCATCCATGAGAATCCACTCTGTTGCGAGGTAGAGGAAACGATTATCCGATTATCGGGCGCAACCTTCAGTTGATGAGGTACAGTAGCTGGGATATCGCGGGTTTGTTAGTTTGTTACGTGCGAAGCGTCATCCTCACATCGACCGGCATGATCGCTGTATTTGCCTTCGGCCACCTATTGTGTGGGTAGCGCTGTCGAACTGGGAATCACATTCCATCCGTCAACGTCCACCGTCGGTGCGCCTCCATGGTTGGCCCAGAGCGGGACGTCGGACGATCTGCTCTCTTCGTCCATATCGGCTTTCAGATACGTTGCCGTTATCTCCCTCTTCTCGCCCGGCATCAGCGAAAAATAATTGTCCTCCCACAATACCGGGAGGATTTCGATGTCGGTGTCCTCGGCCTCCGGATCACGATACCGTGAGGATTTCATGAGTTTCAAATGAACGGCAAAGGCCAGGGTGCGGGTAGGGTTCTCGACTGTAACTCGCGTAGTACCCTGTTCGCCGTCAACCTCTGATCTGCTTGCGATAACCAGTTTCACCTTGGGAAGAGTGTTTAGGGCGGTGAGGTCAGCAAACGACGTCGTGGGCGTAAAGTACCAGGTCGACTTGTTCCAGTCGAGCACATCCGGTTTTGTCGAAAGCCAGTAAAAATTCGAGCTTACCAGATGGCCGCCAGCATCCAGTAAGGACAAGCTTACGAAATACGTCGAGGTCAGACCATCAATTGCTCGAATCGTGAAAATCTTTTGCACTCCATCAGCTGGAATGTTGAGGCTCGCCTGGTAAGAATATTTCTCGGCTAAGTCCAGGTTGTACACCTTGGCCATAGCCTTCAGATTTGTGAAGTCGCTGTAGTAAGAATTCACCACTACAATAGAGCCGTCGTCATACGAGTACTGAATATGTAACGGTTCACAGCCTTTCTTGGCTCCGAAATACGAACCGCCGGGGCGCAGATAGTAATCGTAAAGGTGCCAGATCATGGAGGGCCAGGCATTATTCAACATCCATTGGATCACCCCCGTGGACGTGTACTTGTCACGTCCGAACGCTTCGAACATAGCCCGCTCGCCTTCGTATGCCATTACCTGCGCCTTCATTGCATAATCCTGTAGGCTGGTCGCCGTCCCATAGCGTTGGTTCAGCGTCATAGTGAACACGTTTAGATTTTTGAATGCACTACCACCAGCGTGATAATCCCACCAGGAGTTGATCGGCCACAAATGGTCGTAAGGGAGCATACGAACCAGACTGTCAAGGGGAGGGACGGCCGGTCCTGGGCTCGTTTCGGTATTGAAGCCGTGGGCCCCGCCATGCTCTGTGTCTAGCAGCCAGTAGGAAGGTGGGACGTATTCGTAAGGGCCGGTCATCTTCAGGCCGGTGGCGCCGGTAACGGGCGTGGGCTTGGCCATGGCGGACGATTCGTAAGGGTCAGGCCAGTTCAGATCCTTTAGGATGGCAATGTAACGGCGCTCGATGTCGGGTGGAGGTGGACCATCGCTTCCGTTCATCCAGTTGAAGACCGCCGGATGGCTGCGAAGCCGGCGAATCTGATCCTTGAGTGACTCCTCTGCGATGAGGTGATCTTCTCGATCCCATTTCCCCCAGTCTTCCCAGCGACTGCAGCAAGACCAACCCGCGGTGATGAGAATTCCGTATTCATCGGCGAGCTGGAGGAAGGCGTCGTCCACGAGTTGTCCTTCCAGCCGCAGCGCGTTTAGGTTCATGTCTCTGGCATATCTTAAGGCTGCCTCTTCTCGGCGTGCCGAATTCCGAAGCATCATGTCAAAGGTGTAGGCGGCGCCGCGAATGAGAATTCTCTTTCCGTTAATGCGGAAAATAAGGTGAGCGGCCGGATAGCCTTGATCGTGCCCACTGAAGACACGGAGACCATTCTTAGGATTTTCCAGCTCACTCGTGATCTCCCGAATGCCGAAACTCATCTCGCTCTGATCAGAATCGAGCCCGCCCGTGTTGAACTGCAATTTCAGCCGATACAGGTTTTGTGGCCCTAGGTGTGCGGGCCACCACAACCGCGGATTGACAAAATTTAGTTGGGTAAAACGATCCGAGGAAAACACTACAATTCTCATTTCGTTGCCGTCGAGAGTGACCGGCTGCGAAAATTGCACGCCCTCGATCTGTCCCTTCAAAATTCCCTTCACAGGATGGCTCGAAGCGTTTTTTAACTCGGCGGTAACCGTGAGACGCGCCGCGTCGACTGCCGGGAGGTCGAGTTTCGTGATCACTTGCGGAAACCGGATGGTGACGGGTCCGCTGCGGGTGAGGTAAACGGCGCGCCAGATTCCCATGTCTTTGTCGGGCGGCCCTGGATTCCAGTCGACGAAACCTATGGCAAGATCTTCTGGCGTTGGGGGGAACACTTCAACTGCAAGAGCATTCAGTTTTCCGGGAGCGACCCGGTCTGTCACATCAAACTCAAATACTCGATAGGTTCCGGCCATCTTCTCCGAGTTCGCGATCTCTTGGCCATTCAGCCACAATGCAGCACGGAAATTGATGCCGTCAAAGTGTAGCTGCACTCTCTTGCCCCGCCAATTGACGGGCAATAGGAATTGCGTTCGGTACCACCAGGATGTACGAAATGGACTCCCCGGTGGCATGGGAAAATGGGAGAAGTTGGCTCCGACGGGGTAATTTGTTCCGGGAATTGACCGGAGATTCATGCCAAAGTACGGGTCGGCAAAGACATGGTCTGCCACCAACGCCGCCATTACGGTGGACGGCACAGTGGCGCGATACCAATGTCTCGGCTCAAACTCAACAGTTGACAGGACACTTCCTTTCTCCTGTGCGTCCGACGAGGACTGAATGTACCATCCCGTCGTAAGCATAAGCTTTGACGCTGTCGCAATTGGTTGCAAGTTAGCACCCAACGACGTGGCAACCAAGCTCGACAGAAATAACCACAAAAAGATCCCATCCAAGACTGCAGTCCTGCTCATTGGCAAGTTCGTCCTCATGGTTGCTTCGAGTTTTGGTCCCTCGCGGAACGGATTACCTGAGACCTTGATTTCTAACGTCGCGCTAACTTTCTTAAGCCAAGACCCTCGAGTGCAGGGGCACAGAATCCCAGGAGTCTCACTGACCTCGGATTTGAACATCAACCAGCGAACACAAACGACGGTCGTTCATTCAGACGGTCGTTCATGCAAGGGAGCCGGGAGTTTAGAGTTATCATAATATAATAGTTGATAAACTGACACAATCATGGTATCCACACTCCCCGCTTGCGTTGCGAGGTTCTCGATGAGACATCGTCCCGGCCGTTGTTGTTGAGTGCCGGGTCTGCACTCGGACGAGCAAGAACAATTGTGTGACATTATCGACGGCGGACCGGCACCTTACAGATTGGAAACCCAGGATCGGGCCCAATCCGCTGCTTTGCTTGGTGATGGAAGCATTTGCTCGCGAATCGCAACAGCACGAGTAGAAAGTTTTTCCAACTCACAAATTCCGGCGTTTAGGGTGGAATATGAGGATTTCCGTATCGCTGCTTTTTGCCGTAACTTCTCTATGCCTTGGCCGTGAGGCGACAGCGCAGTCGAGCTACGATCTGCGCTCGCCCAATGGTCGCACCGAACTTCGAATCCGCACCCGAGGTCAGCTCCGTTATGACATGCTGCTCAATGGAACCGCTGTGCTCGAAAATTCCACGCTCTCGATGAATGTGGACCACCAGGTGCTTGGAATCGAAGTCAAGGTAATCGATGCCAAGAAAAGTTCTCATGACGAAGTCGTCGAGCCGGTAGTGCGACAGAAATTCTCAAGGATTCGCGATCACTACAACCAACTTCGCCTCACCTTTGATGGCGGCTACGCAGTAGTCTTCCGTGCCTATAACGAAGGTGTTGGCTACCGATTTGAAACTTCGCTTTCTCAGAAACAAGTAAAGGTTTACGCTGAAACCGCCAATTTCAACTTCGCGCAAAACTACGTCGTTTACTACCCCCAGGAGGACAGCTTTTATTCGCACAATGAACGCAAGTATCTTCCGCAGCATCTCACGGAGATTGCTCCCGAATTCATCGCAACACTACCGGCGGTGGTTGATGTGCGTAGTGGAGCTAAGCTTGCAATCGCGGAATCAGACCTCGATGACTACCCCGGACTTTGGCTGCGCGGAGCTGCGCCGAAATTCACGCTCTCGGCGACGTTTCCACCGTATCCGCTGAAGCTTGTTCAAACCAGCGATCGCGACTACAAACCGGTCGAGACTGCTGACTACATCGCTGTTACCTCTGGCACGCGGGCTTATCCTTGGCGGGTTATCGGGATCGCCGAGCACGACGGTGACCTGTTCACGAATGAAATCGTCTACCTGCTCGAAAGACCATCGCAGATCCAGGACACCTCATGGATAAAGCCCGGCAAGGTCGCCTGGGATTGGTGGAACGACTGGAATATCGACGCTGTGGATTTTCCCGCCGGTATCAACACCAAGACCTACGAGTACTACATCGATTTCGCTTCACGGTATCGGATCCCTTACATCATTCTCGATGATGGCTGGTACAAGCTGGGCAACTTGCTCGAAGTCACTCCCGAGCTCAACATGGAGGAGCTGACGCAGTACGCGAAACAGAAAAACGTTGGAATCATTCTTTGGGCATCGTGGAAGACCTTGGACGATCAACTGATCCCCGCGCTCGACCAGTTCGAGAAGTGGGAAGTAAAGGGAATCAAAGTGGACTTCATGCAGCGCAGCGATCAAATCATGATTGACTACTTTTACAGGGTGTGCCGTGAGGCTGCGAGTCGCCACATGCTGGTCGATTTTCATGGTAACCAGAAGCCAGCGACCATGATGCGCACGTGGCCGAACCTCATCAATACCGAAGGCGTGCGCGGCATGGAATGGAGTAAGTGGAGTTGGGACTCCGAGCCGAAACATAACGTGACCTTGCCATTCACGCGAATGTTTCTTGGACCAATGGATTACACACCCGGTGCAATGCGAAACGCGACGAAATCCACGTTCGCGCCCATCAGTCACCAACCAATGGCGATGGGCACGCGCTGCCACCAGCTTGCAATGTATGTGGTATACGATGCGCCGCTGCAAATGCTTGCCGATAGTCCCTCGAATTACTTGCGAGAGCCAGAGACAATGGAATTTCTCGGCCCCGTGCCCACGGAATGGGATGATACGCGGGTGCTCGATGCCCGCATTGCAGAGTATGTGTTGGTCGCGCGGAGAAACGGGAGCGACTGGTATGTCGGTGCAATGACGGATTGGGACCCTCGCGATATGGAAGTGGATCTCTCATTCCTGCCGGAAGGAAAATTCACTCTCGAAGCGTATCGGGATGGCGCAAACGCAGACCGCAACGCGAGCGACTACAAGAAAACGACCACACAGGTGAATAGGCATACAAAGCTAAGAATTCATCTTGCGTCGGGCGGTGGATGGGCAGCCAGGATTTATCGGTAGAGATCGGGGCCTTGAGGGAAGGAAGATCAGCGGGTGCGGACGCACGCACTTGTTTGACAAGCGCGCGAGTTGCAACCGGTCGAAATGCCGCCATCGACTGCTTTAGCTGATAGGGTAACCGGGATTCTGCTCTCGCCGCATTGGTAGTCAAGCGGGCTTGCCGGCCAACGGATGGAAGGACGTCATCAAGAGCATGGACGACTCGTTGGTAAAGCCCGTCGAGCTGAGCGACGTTGTTTGCTTGTAGATTGTTGTCTGCACTAAACGGTCGGGGCAGGCCGGCGGTGAGCGCGTCCAGGTGCCAGCGGACGCAGGTGCGCGCAGCATTATTAAGGACCCCTGTTCCAACTGTCGCTGGATCGTTATGCTCGGGTCGCGACCGGCTCCTGGTAAGCGACCACCCGCTGCCGTGATTCGCCGAGGCCATCAATCCCAAGTTCGACCAAATCTCCAGCCTGCAAATACACCGGAGGCTTCATTCCCATGCCGACACCCGCCGGGGTTCCGGTACTGATCACATCTCCGGGAAGCAGAGTCATGAATTCGCTCACATAGGAAACGAGCGCTGCCACATCAAAAATCATGTTGCTGGTGCTGCTGTTCTGCCGCATCGTTCCATTCACGGTCAACCACATGCGCAGATTGCCGACGTTAGGAATCTCGTCAGGTGTCGCAAGAAATGGGCCGAGGGGCGCGAACGTATCCGAGCTTTTGCCCTTTACCCATTGTCCGCCGCGCTCCAGCTGAAAGCTGCGCTCGGAATAGTCGTTGTGCAACGCATAACCGCCGACGTGCTCCAGCGCCTTGGCCTTCGGAACGTACAAGGCTCGCTTCCCGATAACGACGGCGAGTTCGACCTCCCAGTCCACTTTGGAGGAGTTCCGCGGCATTACCAAGGCGTCGTTTGGTCCGACCAGCGAAGTGGTAGCCTTAAAAAACAGTACCGGCTCTTTAGGTGGTTCCGCCTTGATTTCAACCGCGTGATCACGGTAATTAAGTCCTATGCAGACGATCTTGCTCGGCCGGCAGACACACGGGCCGAGTCGAGCCGAGGAATCGACGCGTGGCGCCGAGGCCCCGTTCTTCTGCACCCACGCCTCGAGCGCCTTCATCCCGCCGCTGCCGAAAAAGCTTTCGTTATAATCCGAGCCAAGGCCTGAGACGTCAATCGGGACGCCATCTTTCAAAAGCACGCCTGGTTTTTCCCTGCCGGGTTCGCCAAAGCGGATGAGTTTCATATGGCAGTTCTCTCCTTGTTTGAGTTCATTCAGGAAACAATGCGGACGGGCCGTTTCCTGAGATAGAGCATGTCTACGGCGTCAAAATTTCTGCTGGACAATTATCATATAATAACTACAATTTTGCCCGTCAACAATTAGTTTCGCTTCCCTTCCTGAAGGAGACGGTTCATGCGCAAGCGGCTTATCGCATGTGTGGCGTTAGGTTTCGCGTTTCTATCTGTCGACCTTCCGGCAACAGCCCAGGACCCAGGCCTCATCGACCTGTATTTTAGCGATTGGCATGGCGTCGCGCAGCGCGCCACTCGCGGCTCGCTCGAACTGCAGGAGATATTTGTTCGAGGCAATCCGCAATCGCCTGCGCACAAGGGCGAGGTTCTCCGCTTCATCAATTCCTACGCCTATGCCAAGCTTGCGCCGAACACATCCACGGAATCTGTACGTCTCGACGGCCAACAAGAAGTGTATTTCGTTGCCTCTGGTCACGGCAAAGTCACGGTCGCAGCACACAGCGACGACCTGTTTCCTAATGTGGCGATCCTGGTGCCCCCAAAACTCGAGTTCACGATCACGAACACAGGCGCCCAACCGCTGACCATGTATGTAATAAACGAGCCGGTTCCGGCCGGATTCCGTCCGAATTCCAGCATTCTTGTTCGTGATGGAAACAAGCTGCCGATTAGCTCAAGCGACGGTCACTGGGCTCACATTGTGACCCCTCTTTTCACTACCGAGGACGGACTTGGCACTTTGGAGAGCGTATTAACCGTGGTCCTCGATCCCCTGACCATGGGTCGTCCTCATGTGGTGGACCACGATGATATTGAAGAGGTTTGGCAGGCGCTCGATGGCACCAGCATCGCATTCGTGGGAAATCAGCTAAGAAAGCAGACCCCCGGCATGGCCTTCTACCACATTCCCGACAATAAGACGCCCCACACCAACATCAATCAGAACGAAGATTCGCAGGTCAGGTTTCTGTATTTCGCTCGCTACCATCCGCACGAGACGCGCAAGTGACGTGAGAATCAGAACCCGGCGAAGGAGGGACAAATGCTGCGAAGTTTCGCCTTGAGCTGCGCCCTGTTGCTAGGTGGGGTGGGATTTAGCGATGCGCAGGCGCAGAGCAGCGGCACAAAGAACGCAATCAACGGAATCAACTCATATCCGGGGCCGGGACTGGTTAAGTACTCGCCGGACCGTGAAGCAAATGAAAGGCGCATAGATCTATTCCTGAGCGACTGGCAGGGATCAATGCCACGTTTCGAGCACGGCAGCCTGATCCTGCGGGACATACTTACGCGAGGCGATAACTTCGCCCCTCCACAAAAAGGCGCGGTGCTGCATTATGCGAATTTTCTCGCCTACGGGAGGCTAGCGGCCGGTTCCTCAACTACACCGTCGCGCCTGCAAGGGCAGCAGGAAGTCTATTACGTACTCGGTGGCGAAGGTGAGATCACGGCCGGCGGCGCAGCGGCAACGCTGCGTAGAGACGTTGCGGTGTTTATCCCCGCTGGTCTCGAGTTCGTGATGAGATCGACCGGCAATCAGCCGCTCACCATGTACGTGATCAACGAACCGGTTCCTACGGGGTTCCATCCCAAGACGAAAATGGCTGTGAAAGATGAAGCCAGTGCGCATCAACGGACGCCCGCCGGAGGTGATCCTTACATCGTGGGCGGCGCCTCCGGGCACTGGGCGCATATCGTGAAGGAACTGTTCTCCCCGGGGGATGGACTGGCCACCGAGCAAAGTGTAATCACCGTGACTATCAGTCCGATGACGTTAGGTGAGCCGCATCCGCATCGTCCCGGCCAGGAGGAAGTCTGGGCAGCCATCGACGGCGACAGCCTTGCTTTTCTTGGCACTGAACTGCGGATTCAACGCCCCGGCATGGCATATATGTTGCCGCCGGATGCGACCACGATTCACTCAAATATCAACTTTGGTGACGAGCCAGTTAAGTTTCTGTACTTCGCGCGGTTTCCGGAAGGAGATAATTGGACACATGCCGTCACGCCCGCACGCCAATAGGCGCGGACATGAAGACCAAGGGTTGCTCACCATCGAACTGGTGATTGCTTCTACTTTTTGATCGATGAACTTTGCCCCGGCAACTCGAAGCGAAAGTGCCATTCAACTTGAGCACGCAATGGGTCGTAGCCTGCGAGATAGCCGTCGAGAGTTCCTTCGATATCTAGCTTTCAGCCCGGCACTGGCCAGCCCGCTCATCCTGGGAAGCCGTTGCCGGGAAGCATTCGCCCTGGATTCCGCCGATGATCCGCCTGATGCATCTGACTGGACCCTGGAATCAATCGAGAGCGCCGAACAGGTGCTCGATGTCATGGAACTTGAGCAACTGGCCCGCAATGCGCTGCCGCCGGCGCATTTTGCGTATCTGGCCACCGGGGCCGATGATGATGCTACCGTTCTGCTAAACCACGAAGCCTATCGCCATATTGAAATCCGCTCACGTCGCCTGATTGACGTTGAGAAGCTCGATTCCTCAATCGAGCTGTTTCGGACGAAGTGGGAAACACCGATTTTTCTCAGTCCGGTCAGCTCCATGAAGGTGTTCCATCCGGAAGGCGAAGTTGCGGTAGCGCGCGCCGCAGCGAAGAAGCGTCATCTACAGATACTTTCGACGGTGGCCACTTCGTCCATCGAGGAGGTAACCGACGCGCGAGGGGGGCCGGTTTGGCAACAACTATATCCAACCAACGATTGGACAGTGACGCGGGCTATCATCAGACGAGCGGAGGCAGCGGGCAGTCCTGTGCTGGTGTTCACGGTTGACCATCACGAAAACGCTAACGGGGAAACGCTCTCCCGAGCAAGACGGACCGACCATCGCGACTGTTCGCTGTGCCACGAGCCGGGATTTGCTGGATACATCCGCCACAAACCCATGTTCCAAGGTCTGGACTTATCGAAGGTCACCGCACTATACGACTCAAGCCTTACGTGGGATTTCGTCAAGCGGCTGAAGGATACGACGAAAATGAAGCTGGTGCTGAAGGGCATCGTAACGCGTGAGGATGCCGAGATCGCAGTCGAACACGGTGTGGATGGAATTGTCGTATCCAATCACGGCGGGCGGTCAGAGGAGACGCTGCGGCCGACAATCGAATGTCTGCCCGAGGTCGCTGATGCGGTAAAAGGCAAGATTCCCGTGCTGGTGGATGGTGGCGTCCGACGCGGAACCGACATTTTCAAAGCGCTTGCCTTAGGGGCCGTTGCGGTTGGTTTTGGACGTCCTCAAGCCTGGGGTCTGGCCGCGTTCGGGCAATCTGGAGTTGAAGCCGTGCTCACAATCCTGCGGCGAGAGCTTGCAAAAATCATGCAACAGGCAGGAACGCCATCAATCGGGCATATCACAAAGGCGTCGGTTGCAGCACCTCACTGACGGGAGCGCTTCCAACCGGCCGCGGAATGGTGAAATACTGACGATCGCGATGGGAAACAACGTAACCATGATTCGACCGGGAATGCGCGCGGCTCAGCAGAAACTCTTTCATTAATTGATAAGACCTTGAAACGGGGAACATGAAAAAACCAGCAGCGGCAGGGATTCTGGGTCTGGTCGTTAGCTTCTCATATTTCTTATGTCTTCCTTTTTCATGGGCTTCGCCTCAGCCCGCCGATGAGTACTTGGTTTACTTCGGCACCTACACCGGATTCACCTACATGAAGGAAGGGCTTCCCGCAGGGGGCAGCCACAGCAAGGGAATTTATGTGAGCCGCTTTCGACCCGCTACGGGTGAAATCAGCCCGCCTGAACTCGCGGCGGAAATCGTGAACCCGGCGTTCCTGGCAATTCACCCCAATCGCCATTTTCTCTACGCGGTCACAGAGGATCCTCTGTCGGTTGGACCGAACTTCGATCACGCTTCCTATGTGAGTGCCTTCGAAATTGAACCCGCAACGGGAAAACTGCGCCTGTTGAGCACTATGCCCACAGGAGGCACAAGTACGTGCTATGTGTCGATTGACAAGAGCGGGCGATATCTGATGTTTGCCAACTTCGGCAGCAGCAGCATCACTGTGTTTCGGATCAAGGACAACGGCTTCGTCGGCGAACAAACCGCCTTCATGAAAGTCGTGGGTAGCGGTAAAGACCCAGCTTTTCAGTCCAAGGCCCACCCGCACTCGATCGACGTTTCTCCCGACAACCGGTTCGTCATTGTTTCCGATCTAGGAGTGGACAGGCTCTTTGTCTACAAATTTGACGCTGCGACGGGAAGGCTCTCGTCTGGTCAACCGGCGTTTGTTGAGGTCGAGGCAGGCGGTGGTCCGCGGCATTTTACTTTCGACGCTCGGGGAAAATTCGCGTACTCGCTCCATGAGATGAGCGGCTTCATCACGGTTCTTGCCTGGGATGGCGCCAACGGTAGGTTCACAAAAATTCAGGATGCAAAATCCTTGCAACCCTATTTCGTCGGTGCCAACAACAGTGCGGAAATTGCAATCCATCCCAATAGCAAGTTTTTGTACGAATCCAATCGGCGCTTTCGCGGTCCCGACTTGTGGGGACCGGACTCGATCGGCGTATTCGCCATTGACCCGGAGTCCGGTACTTTAACCGAGGTTGAACAGGTACCGCCCGGCGGCACGATGCCGCGAAATTTCGCGATCGATCCCACGGGCGCATACCTGTTTGCCGCCAACGAACTCACCGGAAACGTCGTGCTGTTCAGAGTGGATGGTACGAGCGGACGCCTCACGCCAACCACGACTAATGTGAAGATTGATGTTCCGGTATGCATCGTGTTTGTGCCGGCCCATCAAGGGACCTGACGGGGGCCGCTCCGATGATCATGCGAGCAAATATGACTCTGCGTTTTGCGACACTGGCCAGGATTAGATTCATTCGATACGGCTTGCGCTCAGCTGTAATGATCGCGGCGCTGGTCCTGGCAGGCCCGGGTGCATTGGCTCAGAGCAATCAGTATTTCGTATACTTCGGCACTTACACCGGATTCAAGTATGTGCATCACAGCCACACGTTCGGGGTCGGAGAGACCCACAGCAAAGGAATTTACTTTGCACGATTCAATGCGGCGACCGGCGACCTGAGCGATGCGCAGCTTGCAGCCGAAGTCGTAAATCCGTCATTCCTCACAATTTCTCCCGACCACAAGTTCCTCTACGCAGTCAGCGAAGATCCGCTTTCGCTGGGGCCGCCGCTCGACCACTCGTCCTATGTGAACGCCTTCGCAATGGACGCCTCCACGGGCAAGTTGCGCTTTCTGAATTCGGTGCCCGCAAGCGGAACCAGCACTTGCTACATCTCGATCGACCATACTGGGCGATACGTTTTCCTGGCCAACTTTGGCAGCGGCAGCGTCTCGGTGGTGCGAACCAGAGACGATGGTTCGCTCGGCGAACTTGTATCGTTCATCCAGAACGTTGGCAGCAGTGTTGATCGCTCCATTCAAACCGAGCCTCATCCTCATTGGATAGGGGTCTCGCCTGACAATCGCCACGTCATTGTTTCCGACCTCGGTCTCGATCAAGTACAGGTCTTCAATCTCGACGCAGACACCGGAACCTTGTCTCCGCCTGGCCCTCCCTATTCGACCGTCTACCCAGGCGGAGGCCCGCGGCATTTCGCGTTCGACCCTGCGGGCAAGTTTGGATATCAACTTAGCGAAATGAGTGGAGAGATAGACGTTTTCTCATGGAATACTGCTAAGGGAACGCTCACCGGTGTGCAGCGGGTCCACACCGTGCCGCACGACTTCTTTGGCGGAAACCACAGCGCGGAAATCGAAATTCACCCAAGCGGGAGATTTCTCTACGAGTCGAACCGCCGGACCCAGGGCGAGACAGTGAGAGGTCCCGATACGATCGGGGTTTTCTACATTGACCCTGCGGACGGGACGCTGTCTCGGGTTGAGGAAGTGCCGTCCGGAGGAATTATGCCGCGAAGCTTCGCCCTGGATCCTAGCGGCAGCTATCTTCTGTCTGCAAACCAGCTTTCCAACAATGTCGTGGTCTTCAGAATCGACGCGCGCACCGGCCGTCTTTCGAAGACCGGCAAGGAAATCACGGTCGAGACACCAGTTTGCATCAAGTTTGTCCCGGCGATGCCTTAGAGCGGCATATGAGAAAGGTACGAGAAAAACCTTGCTCGTATTTTGTCATATGATATAACTGTTTCGGTGTTCCCCAGAATGAAGAATGACATCTGCTTGCTCCTGCTCTGGGGCCTGCTCGCTATACCTTTGGGCGCCCAAGAAACGTCTTTTCACGGCGCTCCGGTATCGGCCAGGGATACTAAGGACCCGTACGCCGGAGATGCCCAGGCAGTCGATGCCGGGAAAGAACTTTATTCTCATTTCTGTGCTGCCTGCCATGGCAAAACGGGCCAAGGCACAGGCAATGTTCCTCCGCTGGCCCACGGACCGGCCCAGCAAGCTCCCGAAGGCGGACTGTTCTGGTACATCACGCAGGGAGACATTCAGAACGGTATGCCCTCGTGGGCAATGTTATCGGAGCGGGCGCGTTGGCAGGTTGTTACTTATGTGAAGTCTCTGGGCGGTTCAACAGCGGCCCCTGCCAACCCAGAATCCCCAGTCTCGCCTCCCGCAAAAACCATCTCGAGCGCACCGCCCCCGCAGCCGCCGTTTACCGATTATCGTTTTGAACGCCCGGGCACAGTTCGCCAAATCAGGGTGGATGATCTTCCTGCGCCCTATACGACCGATTCCGCGACAGCCCCGCCGAAGATCGTGCCGCGTCCTGCCGACGCGTGGCCGATTGCACCACCCGGATTCAAAGTAGAACTGTTCGCCACAGGGCTTGCCAATCCCCGCCTGATGCGGCGAGCACCCAACGGCGACATATTTCTGGCGGAAACGGCTGCCGGGAACATCAAGATTTTCCATGGAATCACCAGCGACGGCAAACCCGAAAAAGTTACGGTCTTTGCAACTGGACTCAATACTCCGTTCGGGATTGCATTCTATCCCCCCGGGCGCGATCCGCAGTGGGTATACCTCGCCGACATGGATTCGGTGGTGCGCTTTGCCTACCACAATGGCGATCTCAGCAGCAGTGGACCGCCACAGCACCTCATCGACCTGCCTAGCGGTGGACACCACCGGTCGCGTGATATTCAGTTCTCTCCCGATGGCAAGAAGATGTTTGTATCGGTTGGATCGGAGCAGAATGTTAGCGACGCTCCTGCCGAGAAAAATCGTGCCGACATTTTGGAGCTGAATCCCGATGGCTCCGGTCTGCGTGTCTATGCGTCGGGCATTCGCAACGCTGTGGGCATCGCGATCAATCCCATAACGGGTGAACTGTGGTGTTCGGTGAACGAGCGCGACGGACTAGGCAATGATCTTGTGCCGGACTACATCACCCACGTACAGGAGGGCGGATTCTACGGCTGGCCGTGGTGGTACATGGGCGGACACCAGGACCCGCGGTTTCCGGGAAAACATCCTGAACTGAAGGTTAAGGTCATCACGCCGGACGTGGTCCTGCAGCCTCATAATGCGTCGCTGGAGATGACTTTTTATGACGGCACGCAATTCCCTGCCGAATATTCCGGCGACATTTTTGCGTCCGAACACGGCTCCTGGAACCGATCTCCGCGCGTGGGGTATGAGGTCATTAGGGTTCCACTCGACCAGACCGGTCACGCAACCGGCAAGTATGAGGATTTTCTGACCGGATTTGTAGTTGACGATGACAGCGTCTGGGGACGACCGGTCGGCGTCACGGTGGCAGAGGACGGCAGTTTGCTGGTGAGCGACGACGGCTCCGGTTCGATCTGGCGGGTCAGTTACACAAGAAAATCCCAAACTGCTGTAGAGACTGGTTTGCAGGAAATGTCTGGCGAGATCCGATGACCAATACTTTGCATCGTTACGGCGACTCGGAAAGTTTCTATGACGACTACATCATCTTCGCCTCACCCAGCAACGGCAAGAACGACGTTGGCAGTGTACCCAAGCTAAAGAAGTTTCTTGAGTTGGCGCTTCCCTTCAATCCGGTGAACATAGGTGATCCGGTTCACGGGGGTGCCTTGCGGCCCTCGCAGCGATTAACTACGATCGCCAACTGGAAGCGCAAAATGACTCCCGATTTTCGAGCGGTAATCGATGGAATTGATTCACCGGCCTCAGTGGCTGCCGTTTTCGATAACCAGCAGGCGGCGGAGGGGTTTCTGGATGCCGTGGCCGAAGCCGATCTTGGCCTGTCCGTGAACATCTCGACTTCGGTCGAAGGCGCGTTGGAGTGCTGCCGCCAAGCGGGCATCACGCGCCACAGCATCGGGTACTCGCTGGGTTTCGAGGGATCTACGGAGAAGCTGCCGAACACACAGGTGTTGAAGCTCAGCACGATGTGCGGCCATGGAATGATCTCGGCGAATCTCGCGCGAAAGATGATTGACTGGGTGAAGGAAGGACGCCGCACTCCAGAACAGGCGGTCACTTATATGGCGCGCTTCTGCTCATGCGGCGTGTTCAATCCTGTCCGTGCCAAGCGCGTGCTTGAGGAAGCGCGCCAAAAACTGGAGTAACCGATCGCGTGCGCTGTCCATGATCTGGAAGGCGGCTTCGAAAAGTTTTGTAAACGCGAACTTCAGAGTTCTAGGGGGGCGTAGTTGAGGGTCGGCGTGATCACCGCTCTGTTTTGTTGGCTTGCCCTTTCTCCAACGCTTGCCCAGACCGACTGGCCGATGTACGGCCACGATTATGGCAGCACGCGATATTCTCCGCTCGATCAGATCAATGTCAACAACGTCGCCAGCCTGAAGCGGATGTGGACCTACCACTTGAAGAGGACGGGTCGGCATCCGGTGGCGGCAGGAGCAGTCAGTCGCGGCGGTGGCCGGCGTTCCTCCGAGGCCACCCCGATCGTGGTCCACGATGTTCTTTACATGCCTACTCCCTATGGCACGGTAATAGCACTGCAACCTGAAACAGGAAAAGAATTGTGGAGCTACAAGTTGTCACACGGCCGTCCCGCAGGCCGTGGCGTCGCCTATTGGCCAGGTGACGCCAAGACGCCGGCCTCCATCGTGTTTGGCACCTCGGACGGACGCCTCTTCTCGCTGAATGCCAGGACCGGCAAGCCCACTGTTGGTTTCGGCGTGAACGGCTCGATTGATATTAAGAAAGACGTTCTGGGCGGATTTCCCTACGCGCAGTTCGATGTCACTTCCCCAGTGACTGTTTATAAGACTTTGGTGATCAGCGGCGGTCAGCTGCAGGAGTCTCCGGGAACTGGCGCTTCGGGGGACATACGTGCCTGGGACCTGCACACCGGAAGACAGGTGTGGCGTTTTCATTCGGTGCCTCATCTCGCTGAAGTTGGCAACGACACATGGGAGGGCAATAGCTGGAAATACCGCTCGGGAACCAACGTCTGGGGGTTCATGAGCATTGACGTGGAGCGCGGTTTGTTGTTTCTTCCCTTCGGCTCCTCCTCTTATGATTTCTATGCTGCCGACCGGAGAGGACAAAATCTCTTCGGCAATTCACTGGTTGCGGTCGAGGCGGATACCGGGAAACTTGTCTGGTACTTTCAGGCTGTTCATCACGACCTTTGGGATTACGATCTCGCATCGGCGCCGGTCTTGATGGATGTGAAACAGAATGATCAAATCATTCCCGCCGTGGCCGTTACCGGGAAGCTTGGCCTGATCTTCATCTTGGATCGCAGAAACGGAAAACCTATTTATGGTGTGGAGGAGCGACCGGTACCGACAAGCGATGTACCGGGTGAGGCCAGTTGGCCGACTCAGCCTTTTCCGCTCAAGCCTCCGCCCATCGGGCGGCACAGCTTCAGCCCCGATGAGATAGCAGAGGTCACGCCGGAGCAGAAGAGATTTTGCACGGACTTGTTCAACACCGAAGACGGTGGCATGGCCAGCGGTGGTCCCTATACGAACTACAGACTGAAGCTCACAATTGTATTTCCCGGCACCCTGGGGACAACGAATTGGCCGGGGATGTCCTACAACCCGCAGCTGGGTTACCTCTTCCTCAATACAGTGGACATTGCCGATGTGGGCAAGCTGGAAAAGATGGAGGAAGGATCCGATCCGGACTACGAACGCCACAGCCCCTGGGGCGACTACGCGCGGTTCTGGAACAATAACAAGTTCTGGCCATGCCAGCAGCCTCCGTGGGGACAACTGTGGGCGATCAACGTGAACACGGGGGACATCGCCTGGAAAATTCCTTTTGGAATTGAGGAGGAACTCGAAGCCAAGGGAATTTACGGAACAGGCACTCTGAATTTCGGTGGATCGATCACAACCGGCGGAGGCCTGGTGTTTATTGCCGCCACCCGCGATCAGCGTTTCCGGGCATTCGAAGCCGCGACCGGCAAGGAGTTGTGGGCCACGAAGCTCGAAACCGGCTCCTACACCGTGCCGATGACCTTTCAAGGCCGAGATGGCAAACAGTACGTGGTTCTGACGGTAACTGGTGGAAGCTTCTACGATACGAGTGCGGGGGATTCGGTGGCGGCTTACGCCTTGCCCTGAAACAAGGACACTACCAACCATGATCCTTTTGGCAAAACTCTGGTTGTTTTATTCTTACTGCTTGTCGTAGACAACCATCTCATGAAACGCTTTGCCGTCTTTATCGGTCCCGTCCATGGTAAATGTGGTGGTCTTTCCGTCAGCCGACAGCACTGCTTTGCTCTTGGCGGATCGCCCGTTGAAGTTCCAGATTTGCTCTCGCGTGTGACTGTTGACTCTCTTCACGACAACCCTGGCATCATCTCTGCCCTCGATCGCAACCGACTTTCCCGCAACCGGGGTGTAATGCCAGGAAGTGTTCTTGCCGTCGGCGCTGGTTTCGTTGACGGTCACCGTCCCATCGGGATCGATGGTACACTCGTCGACCTGCGGCGGCGGACCGGGGAATTTGGATTTGGCGAAATTCACTTTCCATTTGCCCGCGAAACTCTCGGCCGGCATTTGAGCCTGGAGCTGGGGTACGAGCAGGAAAGCGAAAACGGCGGATACGATAGCTAATGTTCTCATGGTTCATATGATAATATAATTGACCTTCGTGTCAAGATTCTTTGTTGCCGTTTACGAACAGCACAAATTTACCTGCGCTGTTGGAGCTGGATACCACGGTTGAAAGGGAGCCTCTGTGCGAAGTTCATTCTCTGTCGCGCTCTTCACAAGTGCCGCGCTCCTCGTGTTCTCGCTTTGCGCTTATTCGTCGGGAACGAAAGCGTCCAAAGGAATGCTGCTCGTAGCCAACAAAGGCGACAACAGCATGGGTATCATTGACCTCGCGGCGGGGAAGCAAATCGCCCAGGTGGCCGAGGGCGGCGTGACCGGGCACGAGATCATCGCCTCGCGCGATGGCAAGCTTGCCTACGTGCCCATTTATGGCAACTCCGGAGTCGGTCAACCCGGGACGGACGGCAGTAATATGGTGGTGGTCGATCTGGCTTCCCGCAAGATCGTCGGCAATGTTGATTTCGGGAAAGGCGTGCGGCCTCACTGCCCGCTCTTTGGCCCAAAGAACGGCTTGTTGTACGTTTCGACTGAACTTGACAATTCCATCACGATCATTGATCCCGCTACCCTGAAGATTGTGGGGATTGTGCCGACGGGTCAGAAGCAATCGCACATGTTTGCCATCACACGCGATGGCCGCCGCGCCTACACCGCAAATGTCGGGCCTGGAACAGTTTCTGTCCTGGATCTGGATGCGCGTAAGACGATCACCATTATTCCTGTGTCGCCACAAATCCAGCGTATTTCGCTTTCCGTCGACGATAAGTTGGCGTTTACTTCCGATGTGACCAAGCCGCAGCTCGCCGTGATCGATACGGTGACAAACAAGATCAAGAAATGGATTCCGATGCCGGGCCTGGGATATGGCTCGGCGCCAACCCCAGACGGAGGGTGGCTTGTCATAGCGCTGCCTCTCGTGAACCAGGTCGCAGCGATTGATCTCCACGCGATGAAGGTTGCTCACACAATCACAGTTCCTTCAAGACCTCAGGAGGTGTTGGTTGCTCCTGGTGGACACACGGCGTATGTCTCTTGCGATCAGAGCGGGAAGGTTGCAGTTATCAATGTTGCGGACTGGACACTAAGGGGATTGATTGACGCCGGCAAGAGCACAGACGGGCTTGCCTGGGCCGCTGCCAAGTAACCCACCGGGTCTCAACCGAGATCCTGGTATAGATATTCGAAAACTGAGTGCGAGGACCAACAATGAATCGGGCAGCTGTAACCAAACCACTGCGGTTCGGAAGCAAGTTTTTCTGGTTGGCATTCTTGCTTTGCGGGGTCGCGGGTTCGACTGCGGCAGCACAGACGGTCGTTGCCAAGCCCCCGGTTAAGACTCCCAGCACCGGCGGAAATAGCTTCGACGGCCCGGGCGACGTGCGGTATCAGCCGGCCGCGGATTTCGAGCAGCGGCGAATCGACATGTTCTTTGGCGACTGGCGCCAGTCCATGCCGCGCCACGCCTACGGCTCGCTGGTCCTGCGCGACATCCTGACGCGCGGAGACAACTACGCTCCGCCGCAACCCGGTGCGATTCTTCAGGCTGTTAATTACCTCTCTTATGGCCGGCTCGCAGCTCACAATGCCACGATACCTACGCGTCTCGAACGCGAGCAGAATGTATTCTACGTCGTCGGAGGAAGCGGAGAAATTTCCGCGGGAGGAAGGACCGCTGCGCTTCATAAAGACGTGGCGGTTTTCGTTCCAGAGGACCTTAAATTCACCATGACGAATACCGGCGATGCCGATCTCACTATGTATGTGGTGAGCGAACCCGTCCCCGACCGCTTCACTCCCGCCAAGGCGATGCTGGTGACGGACGAAACTCAGGTTCCGGTTCGAACCCCAATGGTTGCCTCTCCTTACACTCTTCCCGGCGCCTCTGGCCATTGGGCGCATGTGGTCAGGGACCTGTTCTCAAAGACAGACGGCTTAGCGACGATCGGTGACTTGATTACGGTCACGATCAGTCCTATGACTATGGGCGAGCCACACCCGCACAATCCCGGCCAGGAAGAGATCTGGGCAGCGATTGATGGCCAGAGCTTGGCGTTCATTGGGGCCGAGCTGCGTATACAGCGTCCTGGAATGGCTTACATGATCCGCCCTGATCAATCCATGACACACTCGAACATCAATGTAGGCGACGAGTCGGTGAAGTTCTTATGGTTTTCGAGCAACTCGATAAAGAAGTAGTCGAGTTGTTTCGGCCGCGCGCTCGAGGCGAAGAACCGGAGCACCTTATTTTTGAAACTGGCTGTCAACGGCATGTCAATCGAGGTCCAGCGGAGTCTGCTCTTAGTTGCTCTCCTCTTCTCTTCCCTGGCGGGCGCGCAAAATGACCCTGTCACCCTGCGACTGGTAGGCGACGAATGGTTTCTGAAAGCACTCACCCAGACCGGCGCAACAAGCCGGTTCGAGCGGCAAACTGGGATTCACGTTGACTTGGTGTTCAAAAATGATCGGACGATCATGGCTGATCTTGATCGCGGCGCCCAAAACGGCGACGCTGCATATGACATCGCCGTGGTCCGCCACAGGCTGCTGGGCGTATTGGTCGAGAAAGCCGAAGTCCAGCCCATCGACGCTTTTCTTACTGATTCGAGCCTGCACGACACAAAGTTTGTTCCCAACCAGCAACTATTCACCTACTGGTGGAAAAGTCTGAGCGCTTATCGGAACCATACCTACGGGTATCCTTTCACTGTGCTGACCTCATATCTGTGCTATCGCAAGGATCTTATCCAGGATCCGGTGAACCAACGCAATTTTCGGGCTGCGTATCATCGCGAACTCAGACCTCCTGGAAATTGGCGGGAATATTTGGAGCTGGCACAGTTCTTCAACCGCCCAGCCGATCACTTCTATGGCACTTACATTCAAGGCTCGCGAAGCCTGGCGCTTTGGTATGAATGGCTAAACTTTGTTTACTCGTTTGGCGGCGACATTCTCGATACGAAGCAGCCGTGGGAATACGGCGACATCGTCGTCAATTCTCCTCAGAATGTCGCCGCCATAGAGCAGTACCTGAAGGCTATCCCTTTCAGCCCGCCTGACACGCTGAGCTATGGCTGGAATGAAGCCCAGAATGCTCTGCAGCAGGGACACGTGTTTATGGGTCTGCTCTGGAACGACCAAGTCACTTTCCTGGAAAATCCTGTGGTCTCGAGAGTCGCGGGAAAAATTGGGTACGCACTCATTCCCTCTAGCTCCGGAAGACCGTTCAGCCAAATGGAAGGACTAACTTATCTCATCGTTTCAGGATCGAAACATGCGGCGGAAGCTTACAGGTTCCTTGAATTCGCAATGTCCCCGCAGGTTCAGGAGGAGCAAACACTGCATGGCGGTTCCTCAGTCCGCAAATCGACCTACGACAGCGCGGCCATAAAAAATCTTCCATACACGCCGATCTTCCTTTCCAGCGTTCCTATCGCTATCCCAAAGCCTACTGTGCCCGAGTCCGATCAGATGACCAAAGCGGGGGAACAACGTCTGTTTGAAATTGTCAGCGGCAAGAGCTCATCTCGCAAAGGATTGGATGCCCTTGCTCTCGATCTTGAGCAAATTCTCGGCAGCAAAGCGCGCCTGCGATATCCGATCAGAGCACATCATTAAGTAAGTGTGCCGGCGATCAGCCGCAGACTTGGCCTTCACGAAAGTGCCGGCTCGGCCGCGCGGTCAATTGCGCTGTGGAAACAGAAATCGCATGGCCCGCGACGTTGGATCGGGCGAATGATGTAGTTGCCTTTTGAAATTTGTCGCTACAGCACACCCACATAGCTGGAAAAAAAGCACTGCCAGCGTATGGATGCCAATGGATAGCTGGTTGTTTGCTGGGTTGTCGCCGGCTGCGATGGAGCTTCGGGGCGCACGATCACCTAATTCCATCGCGGCCTGGGCCCGAGGATCTCTCTCAGCAGATATGCTCATAAGAGCCTGCTTGTTAGGGAGAGTGCAAAACCGGATTGCAACAAAAAGGCTGATCCGCACCGATCCGTCACGCGGGCCCGAGTCCGATCCGCGCCACAACCTCCCGGAATTCGCGGCGATTTCGATAGGGGTCGAATCGAGGGTCCTGAGGAAGAGTGAAGAGCTTCATGTTTCGCTCCTGACAGGCTCGGTCAAGCCAGGAAATCATTCGATCGGGATCAGCCAGAGCAGCATAGGTGGCCGCGATGTCGTAGGACGGCACACACTTGGAAACAGCCTTTTCCCGGAGCTCATGCAAAATCCCACGAGCGGAACTTTTGTCCCCCGAAAGTGCGTAACTGTGAGCTTTCATGGCTTTTACACAATTGTTTCCGTCGGCCAACCGAATCGCGGTTTCAAATTCCCTCCACGCTTCACCAAACTCACCTTTCTGTTCCAGGGCCTGAGCCATGTACATGTGCGCCCAAACGAAGTTCGGCTCCAGTTCGAGCGCGTCTTTGTAGCGCAGGATAGCATCGTCAAATTGACGGGCTAAATAACAAGTCACTCCCGCCCAGACGAGCGTTATCACCGATACAGGGTCGAGTTCCAGAGCGTTCATGACGGCCAGTTGCGCGGCCTGGTGCTGACCCTTGGCGGTAAGCAGATTGGAATACCAATGGTAGCCGAGAGCATACTCCGGGTTGCACTGGATGGCACGCCGGTATTCGCGGTCCGCGCCTTGCCAGTCGCGGTCGAAGTGCAGGAGAACGTCAGCCAAAGAAACGTGCGCCTCAGCCAGATTCGGATCCAACTCGATGGCTTTCAGCGCTGCGCACCGTGCGGCTGGCATGACTTCCGGCGGAGGAACAATCTCATAGAAAGAGAGGAGAGTAAGCGAGTCTGCCAGACCGGAATAAGGCAACGCGGATTTCGGATCGTGACGGATGGCAGATTCAAAGCATTGAATCGCCTTACGCAGGCTGTCGTGACGGCGCTGCTTCCAGAGATACCTGCCTTTCAGGTAGGCCTCCTGCGACCGGCGTTTAGCCTCGCTGCGCGATCGCGGCATCGGCCGTGGCAATCGAGTCAACTTGAGCCAAACACACTGCGCGATCTGTTCCGAAAATTGACGAGGAGCTTCTTCCCAGTTGTGTCGGTCAGATTGATGGGTGAGCGACCAAATTTCCTTCCGTTCAGGAAACGATTCGAGATACACCGTTATCAGCGTCTCTGTCCCGTTATCCTGCATATTCCAGCGAAGGAGATATTCTTCTGGGTTGCAGGTCGGCGGACTGTTATTGAGTTCCGCTTGACTCTGCGAATCGGAACGATCAAACAACGACGCCGCCAACCGTTCAGGATCGATTTGCCGTAATGCTTCGAGCGTGTTGGCGAGAATTAGGTTGCACCAGTTGCGCAATTCGCGACAGAAAGTCCCATGGGCAAGCGGAAGAACATGAATGCGGATAGGGCGCCCGCCGAACTTCAGCGCGTTGAATGCGGTTTCCCTTATGGAGCGGGCGTGGCTGACCTCCCGCTTCCATTTCTCGATCTCCGAGCGAAACGCGAAAACACTGCCGAGCGATCTATGAAAATGCCGGTGGACGGGCAGCCCTTCGTTCTTTTCCCACAGTTGCACGGTCCGGACTTCACGTTTCAAATAGCAGGCGATCTCCTTCCAGGAATCCAGGCGGTCCTGTTCGGGGCCGGAACCGGTGCCTGCAGCTGTACCGGTTGATGCCGTAGGAGTTGGCACGGCTGCTAACCGCGGAGTGAAATTTGTCCCCACGAAACTACCTCACGTTCAACCGCACTGCCACTGCGAGTCGCTATATGATGATCCAGCACCTTTCTTGCGCTCGAGAGTATACTCCACCAGCATCGTCCATCAACAGTATGTTTTGCGGGGTTTCCCTTTCGCACAATTTCGCTTGTTCGCGGTCGGCCTCTCGTTTACCTATGAAGACCGCGCCGTTCCTGATGCACTGAACCGGACCGGCACGGAAAAGCGGAACGCTCTGCTCTGGCTGCCGGTTCGCAGCACAAACGTCGCAGCCCCAGCCTGGAGGATCACCCGTGCCTGACCGAAAGCATATCCAATCGGAGCAACGTCCCTGGTTCAATTACACCAACAGCTACGAGTTCATGGAACGAACTCGCTCTGGCCTCCCACCAGTCATAATTTGCGTGGCATGCAATGGCGGGATACAGGGCAAGGAGGTCAACGAAGCCATCCCCGAAACCGCGGATCAAATTGCTGAGTCAGTCGAGGGAGCCTATGAAGCTGGCGCCAGCATGGTTCATATTCACGCCCGTGATCCGAAACAACTGACTCAAGGCGCGCGCGACGAGGACACCTGGCGCGAAGTTATGCACAAGGTGCGCACCCGCTGCCCGGATATCATTATCAACGCCACAACCGGCGCCGGCCCAGGCATGACCATGGAAGAACGGGCTTCGTCTTTAGGGGCGGGGCCCGAAATCGCGTCCTTGAATCTCGCCCCCGACATGAGTCAGTTCAAATTGAAGGAACGTGCCGCGCCGTTGCCTTTTCCCCACCCCACGCTCGAAATCGACGAATGCATCCCTTTTACGTACGGTCAAATCCGCCAATTCGCCTGCGAAATGAAACGGCGCGGAACCAAACCGGAACTTGAGCTTTATCATCCCGGGTGCGCCTGGGTGCTGCGCTATCTGATTCAGCATGAGCTTCTGGAAAAGCCTTACTGGGTGCAAACGGTGATGGGCTACCAGACCAGCAGTTTCCCCACGGTAGAAAACGTCCTGCAAATCTTGAAAGAACTGCCCGAGGACTCGCTATGGCTGTGTTCGGCCATTGGTCCGTTTCAGCTGCCGCTGACGACGCTAGCGACCCTTATGGGAGGGCACGTGCGCGTGGGACTCGAGGACAACGTCTATTATTCTAGGGGACGAAAGGCAAAGAGCAATGCCGAACTCGTGAACCGGGCTGCGCGAATCGCGAGGGAATTGAACCGGGAGGTGGCCACCCCTGCCCAAGCACGGCAGATGTTGGGGTTGCGACGCCAACCGTCGACGTATAATGCCCCACAAAACGCTGCCAGCGGTTTCATTGTGGCGTAACAATCAGCTTATGATAGTATGTTTGCGACCGGTTATGATCCTTGCGGCTGTGCTTTGTTTCACAGTGGCGGCCACACCTCAGCTGCCCCTTGGCAAAGGCAAGGAGATCGTGCAGCGCGCGTGCTCCTCATGCCACGCACTGAATGTAGTGACGTTGAAACGCGCCTCAACACCACAATGGACACAAATCGTGAATCTCATGATCACGCGGGGCGCCCCGATTCCCAACGAAGAAGTTCAGACGGTGGTTGACTATCTCGCCGCGAATTTCAACATATCCAGCGTGCCCCCGGCGGACGCTCTCCGTGCGAACTCCGGTCCGAAGTTAATCAATGTTAATGCGGCCACTGCAAAACAGTTGTCATTCGCCTTTGGCCTAACTCCTGAAGAAGCAGGTGCGGTCATCGAATATCGAGCGCAACATGGAAAGATCAAGAACTGGGCTGCTCTGACCAAAATGCCGGGCGTGCCGGGCAGCAAGTTCAAGGATAAGAAGAGCCTGATCAGATATTAGCCGGCTGCTGCACCGTGCGGGCATGCGTTGGCACCAGTTCACTTCCTCGCGAAACCGCGGCGGACATGGAAACCGACCTATTAACAAAAGACGCCGCGCTTTCCCGCCTCAGCCACCACAGGTACGTCGTCCTGGGCCTGGTAGTGGCCGCTTACATGATCACGTATATGGACCGGGTGAATCTGGCGTCTGCCGTGCCGGTCATTCAACGAGACCTTGGCTTCTCGATGATCACGATCGGCTGGATCTTCGCCGCGTTTCGTTGGGGATACGCCCTGTTCCAGATTCCTGGCGGCTGGATGGGAGATCGCATCGGGGGCCGGCGAGCACTCACTCTGGTCGTACTGTGGTGGTCGATTTTCACATCGCTGACCGCCTTCGCCTGGAGCGCGGTCTCGATGGGCGTGTGCCGATTTCTGTTCGGAATGGGTGAAGCCGGGGCTTTTCCGATTGCTACTCGGTCGCTCTCCAGTTGGTTGTTGCCCACAGAACGGGGCTTTGCGCAGGGCCTGACTCACGCCGCATCGCGACTCGGCGCCGCGTTAACCCCGCCAATTGTGGTGCTGCTGATGCTGCGCTTCGGATGGCGTGCGCCCTTTTTTCTTTTTGGTCTGATCGGTCTCGCCTGGGCCGCTGCCTGGTATTGGTATTACCGCGATACCCCCGCCCAGCACCCATCGGTCAGCACACGTGAGCGATCTCTCCTCGAGGACTCGATCGGCCCGCGGCCGGGCCGTGCGGTATCTGTTCCCTGGCGCCGGATCCTGGGGAGCCCATCTTTGTGGTCGTTGTCGCTCATGTATTTTTGTTACGGGTACAGCATCGACATTTATCTGGATTGGTTCCCCAAATATCTCAACGACTATCGCGGCTTTAACCTGACCCAAATGGGTTTTTATGCAAGCTTGCCGCTGCTTGCCGGCGCAGCGGGCGACCTGCTGGGAGGCACGGTTTCAGATCGGATGGCGAGGCGATTTTGCAATTTGACGCTTGCTCGCCGAACGGTTGCGTTTTCTGGTTTCGTGCTGGCATCGCTATCCATCATTCCGGCAACCTTGACCAGCCACGCCGCCGCCTCCGTCTGGTATTCCTGCGTGGCGGTGTTCGGACTGGAAGTTACCGTGGGTGTGGCGTGGGCGATTCCACTTGACATCGGCGGAGAATACGCCGGCTCGGTGGCATCCGTGATGAATACGTTTGGAAATCTTGGGAGCGCGGTTTCACCGGTGCTGCTGGCTTATCTGGTGGGAATTTACGGCTGGAGCATACCCTTTCTTGTTTGTTCTGTGTTTTGCGCTGTGGGCGCGGTTTTAAGTTTGACGATCAATGCGGAGGAAAGAGTCGCTTAGACCGCCGGTATCGGAGCCCGGGTGGATCGGAAGAAATTTTTGCCTGCCTTTTTGGTTGTTACTATTATATGATCAATTTTTGAACAGGCTCTGTAATGCGAATTAATCCCGAGAAATGTGTTGCCTGCGGTAATTGCGTTTACGTCTGCCCGGTGGGGGCAATTTACGTCGATCCCGATATCAAGCGTGCCACGATTGATCGAAACGAATGTGTGGAGTGCTATGCGTGCTTTTACGGTTTGAGCACCGAACATCTGAACCCCACATTTGTGCGGACCGTCCGCAAGCTGTTTTACCTGGGGAGGCTGCGCTTCGATCCGGAGCCCGACATCTGCCCGACGGCGGCCTTTGAGCCCGACAATTTACAGTGGCCTCGCGTAGTGCGGCGCGCTTTTTCCGATCCGCGCGCTACTCACGAATCCACAGGGGTGCAGGGCCGAGGCACCGAGGAAGTCAAGACCAACGATGTCACGAACCGCGTGCAAGAAGGCGAGGTGGGCCTGACCATCGAATTCGGCCGGCCAGGGGTTGGGGTCTGGTTTTCTGAAATTCAGAAGATGACACATGCCCTGGCTGCAGCCAATGTCCCGTTTGAAAAGCGCAACCCGCTTACCCACCTCATGAGCGACGTTTCCTCGGGGACATTCAGGGCAGAAATTCTTGGCGAGAAGGTGCTTTCAGCCATCGTCGAAATCAAGGTCGTCATCAACCGCGTGGAAGAAGTCATCCGGGTGGTGCATGAGGTGGAGAAAGAGATAAACACTATCGTTGCCCTCGGGGCAAGTACTCGTTGTGGTCAAAACGGCGAGGAGAACGCCCTGGCTCCGATTCTCGAACGGATAGGCTACAAGTTGGAGAGAGCGAAGACCAACACTGGCCTGGGCAGGATCACGAACGACCCAAGCAACGAACTGCGGGCGGAAGCAGTTGCGAAGTAGTCCTGCCATTCAGCGTCGCGTTTCATTAATATTCTTCCGTGCTGGTGGTTCACACCTCAACTGAATGGGAATGGCCTCCGGATCGAAGCGCGCATTGAACAACCCGGCCGAAATTCCGGATCCCACTCCTGTTCTCGATCTCATTGAGGCATTCCGTCGATCCAAGGTCCTATTCGCAGCTGTTTCGCTGGGAATTTTCGATGCACTCGAGCGCTCTGCCGAAGATGCCCAGAGTCTAGCGTCCGCCCTTAAACTTCAGCCCGATCCTGTCGAGCAGTTGCTTGACGCCTGCGTTGCGTTGAAGCTTTTGCGGAAAAGTGGCTCGAAATACGAGAATGAGCCCATCGCCACCTGCTACCTTTGCCGCATCAGCGATAGCGCACTTACTGGATACATACTTTATTCCAATGATCTGTTGTTTCGGATGTGGGGCCACCTTGAGGACGCAATCCGCGAAGGAACTCCGCGTTGGGTCCAGACTTTCGGTACTGAAGCTTCAATTTTTGATCATTTTTTTCGAACAGACGAGGCGAAGGACGATTTTCTGCGTGGCATGCACGGGCTGGGACTGCTGAGTTCAGCCAAGGTTGTCGAAGCCTTCCCTCTCTTCAGATTTCGGCGAATGATCGACCTTGGGGGCGCGACAGGGCACTTGTCGGTCGCCGCGTGCCGGAGATATCCATCACTTCAAGCACTGGTCTTCGATCTTCCCGAGGTGGTTGAGACCACGCGCGCCTACATAAGCAAGTCAGGCGAAGCCGCTGTGCGTATCGAAGTAGTCGGCGGCGATTTCGTTCGTGACGAGCTTCCCCAGGGCGATTTGTTTGCGCTCGGCCGCATTCTTCACGATTGGGGAGAACCAAAAATCCGACAGCTTCTGACCAAGATTTATCAGCGACTGCCTCCCGGCGGTGCACTTCTCATTGCAGAAAAAATCGTGGACCGGGATAAATGCGGCCCGTTGTCTGCCCTTCTTCAATCGCTCAACATGCTGGTCTGTACCCAGGGAAAGGAACGGACACTGGAAGAATATCGCCAGTTACTTGAGGGTTGCGGATTCGGGAACGTCGAGGCGGTTCGGACCGGCGCCTATCTCGATGCGATCCTGGCTACGAAACTCGAGTACTCTCCTTGATACCTGCCAGGACTCCGAAGTGGCTCTCAAGTCGGGAACTTACCAATCATGCTATGATAGTAATCATTGGAGAGCTATCGACTCTTAAGCGATCGTTTCAGGAGGTCAACTACTCTGATCCGAAGACAAACCATCACTGAGCAAGTCATAAACTACATTCTCGATCTGATTAAAAAGGGTCAGGTAAAACCAGGTGAGCGGCTTCCCACCGAGAAACAATTGACCGAAGAACTTTCTGTCAGCCGGACCTGCGTTCGGGAAGCGATTAAGTCTTTACAGTCCCTTCAATTTATCAGCGTGAAGCCGAAAATTGGCGCGGTAGTGCTGGAGCCCCGCCCTGGAGCTCTAATCAACGCAGAGTATCTGTCCACTTCTGCTTTCTTGCAGCAGGCAGAATCGCTGATCGAGTTTCGTAAAGTGATGGAGTCGGGCCTGGTGGCATTAGCGGCGGAAAAATCAACCGAAGCCGACTGGGCCGCCATGCGCGAAATACTGGCCGAGCAGGAAGCCGCGCTTCGCCTTGAGCGCCGCACCCGCGACGGCAGCATGACCTTTTATGAAGCGATCAATAACGCGAACCTCCGTTTCCACAAGGCAGTTGCAGCGGCCACTCGAAACCCCCTTGCCATCATGGTTCTTGAGGCGATCTCGGCGCCTCTTACCAAGGTGAGCCGGCGCACGAACGAAATGCCAGGCGTTCCTGAGGCCGGACTGCGCCAGCACTGGGCGATTTACCGCGCCATTCGCGAAAAAAATCCGGAAAAAGCGCGCCGTGCGATGCAGGCGCACCTTGCGGCTGCCGAACGAAATGCGCACATTCTTGAAGAGGAAGACCACGAGGTAGCTCTGAAGTCTGCCGTACTCCCGCCTTCCGACAAAAAGCAGTCCGCACTGTTATAACGCCAATAATGCGCTGCTCGACTGGTCCTAAAGCGGCCTGCCAGCTACTTCGAATCGACCTTGATCACATATAAGTGAAGGTTTTACTGCCGGGGATGCGCAACTCGTGTGGCACATTGACGGGAATATGCACCACATCACCTTTCGCAAGCTGGTAAGTCTCACCGCCCTGGATAGACTTACCGCGAATTTCGTTCGGCTTCACTGTCTTGGGGTCCACGATTGTGCCACCTAGAATGAGGGTCGCTTCACCTTCTTCCACAATCCAGATATCCACCTGCTTCTGATGGAGCTCCGCCCCGCCATTCCCTTCCCTATGAGAGACTCCGAGGTAATGGTTCGAATAGGTTCCCATGGGCAACCAGGCGAACTTGTGCTCGTCAACCTTGGGCGCTAACTCGGTCGCAGCGTTCTCTACGATGGATCCCTTCCATATGCCAAAACCTTCCGGATCGGCAGCCTTGCCAACGACGGAGCAGGCCAGTAACAGAATGAAAATGTAGAGTGGCTTCATGCGATTGTCTCCTCTGAGTCAGTTCAATCGTAGTATGATACTACGTGACGAGAAACAGTTATGAAAAAACTAGTGTTCTTCTTGTTGAGTACCGGGTTTCTACTAGTGCTCTTCTTGTTGAGTACCGGGTTTCTATCCGCGTCACTGAGCGCAACAGGTTTTGCCCGGTCGAACGAAGAATCTGCACCTGCCGGTTTCGCATGGTGCGGCGTGCGAATTATCGATGGCACGGGACGGCCCGCCATCGACAACGGAACCCTCGTCGTCCACAACGCTCGAATCGAAGCGGTCGGGGAGAAGCTAAAGCTACCGACCGGCGTTCGGTGCATGGATGGGAGCGGAAAGACCATCATTCCCGGCCTCATCAGTGCTCACAGTCACGTGAATGATCCAGGTCAGCTTGGGATTTACCTGCGCGACGGAATTACGACAATCCTGAGCCTTGGCGGCGACAAAGAGCTTGCGTTGCGCGATCAAGCAGCGAAAGCTGCACCGGGGAGTGTTCCGCACTTGTACGTGGCCGGCCCCATACAGGATTCGACTGCCATCCCCGGAGCGGTCGCCGTGCATACTCCGGAGGAGGCTCGAAAGAACGTAGGTGAACTCCTGCAACAGAGACCGGACATCGTGAAGTTGCGGGTGGACGACTTTCTCGGGTCGCGACAGAAAATGACACCGGCAGTTTACACCGCAATTATCGACCAAGCCCACAAAAACGGATACCGCACCGCCGCACATGTGGTTTTACTCGATGATGCCAAGGGGCTGCTCCGCGCAGGCGTCGATTACATTGCGCACAGCGTGCGTGACCGCGAGGTGGATGATGAATTTATCTCCCTGATGAAGAAACGGAGTGTGTTTTATTGCCCGACGCTCACGCGGGAGCTCGCCGTTTTTGCTTATTCGGAGCGGCCCGATTTTTTTGTTGACCCCTTTTTTCTGAAGGAAGCTGACCCTGCCGAAGTTGCCAAATTGGAGGATCCGAATCGGCAGGAGACAGTCCGGAAGGACGCTTCTGCCAGGTGGTACAAAGACCATCTCCCTTTAGCAATGCGCAATCTGAAAGCACTTTCCGATGCAGGCGTCGATATCGTGTTAGGAACGGACAGCGGCGGCGGCCCTGGCCGGTTTCAAGGCTACTTCGAACATCTCGAATTGGAATATGAAACCAAGGCCGGGCTGACGCCGATGCGAGCTTTGGTGTCGGCTACCAGCGAACCGGCCAAACTACTGCATATCAACGGCGAGGCCGGAACCCTTGAGCGCGGCAAATTGGCTGACTTCGTGGTGCTGAAAGCCAATCCCCTCGATGACATCCGCAATACGCGCCAAATCGATTCCGTCTGGATCAGCGGCGTGCGCGTGTCCGAGAAACGGCAGTGATCGACTCTACCGCTGGGCATTCGGCAGTATGTAAAAGTCGTAACGCACTGTCCAATGCGCTGTCTTCCCGGGCGCGATGCTCAGGTGAATGTACGGTTCGACGGCTGCGACCGTGGAAATCGCCCAGAAGTTTACTTTTTCAAGCGCCTGATCGCCGGTGATGTGAACGCCTGCTCCGCTATTCAGGTTCTCTAATATGAAGTCGTAGTCTTTAACGTCTTTTTCCGATCCGGTCAGCTCGGAAAATACTCCTTTCCGCCCGATCAGCTCACCCGGAAAGTGAATTTCCTGATTGAAGATTTCTGCCCGACCACCGAATCCGCGGGTGGCGGCAGGAGCGAAAGCAAATTTGACGATCACCTCTGGGCCGATGGCCTTGTGGTCGATGACAAAAAAATTGTGGTTATACTGCGTCGTGTCGATGGCTTTCTTCCCGGTATTTTTCAAAGAGTGCTCAAGCAGAAGTTCCGGCTTTCCTTTCATGAGCTGCACTGCCTTGCGATACACGTACGCATAACCCAAGTCCGAAGTCAGGCGATGCGTGAACTCAATGCGGTCTTTGTGGCGGTGAATGGTCCACTTGCCCGGGTCTACAATTTCATACGTGTCGTACGGGCGATAATCCCTTTCTTGTGGCTTGCGCACCGTTCCGATGCCAATGCGAACGAAGGTGCCCCCGACTTTGGCTTCATCATATCCCAAACCTTTATCGTTCGTTCGAAACTCCTCGACCGGCCCGGTGATCGCGTCGTGGACTTTGGGATCGTGGTGTTCGTACCAACGTCCAAAGTATTCGTGACCATTGAATCTCAAGCTCGAGATAACGCCAGACCAATCGAATCGTGTACCGCGATAGGAGCCGTTCTGCGCGCCAGGAAGCATCAGGGTGGCATGAACTATCCCGTTAGAGATTTCAGCTTGTGGATAATTCTGCCCACACAAATGCAATCCTGAAAAGAGAACCATCACAGTCAGAAGTCTTTTCAATCTTATCTCCGAGACGGCAACGCGAGTATCTCACACGAAGTCGACATGTTGACGAGATTCGGTCGTGGACATCGGACCAAAAGGGTCCTGGTGCATCGAGCTTGCCTTTCGACAAAGCCAGCGTAAAAGATCAGTTTTGTCCGCTCGTCGGTGATCTGTGTTTGCCGCCAAGTCCATACCCGGTGCCGCATCGGCTCGAAACAATATTTCATAATTCTTGGTTTAACCTTCCCTCACAATGGAAGCCCACACTGGGCCACTAGGCCTAATTCCGCTGACAGAATCCTTTTCGACGGCCAACCCGGGGCCTTTCTCGCAGAGCGCTGCCGCACGCCGATCTTTTGCTGCAGAGGCAGGTTCTCCCACTCGAGGGCAGCGCGCGAACGGACGACGGAACGCAGAGCATAATCCTCGATTGCGTCAACCAATAACTGAAATCATTGCTCGCTCGGTTGCAGAGCTGTCTGAGTCTGCTGGGTTTCTGCAACAATTCGGTCGATTTCGGTATGGCTAAGATTGCGTTCGGCGCCGAATTGCCTGGACCTTTCGGCAGAATTCACGAGCACTCTCCATAGGCGACACGCTGGCGCAGGCGTCGATCAAGGTCGGATTTAGGGACACCGAATCGGGAAGCTAAGATGATAGTTCGATAGTTCGTTGCAGCAGCGGCTCTAGATACAGTAAAGCATGTAGAGCTGGTCCTATGTCATACCAAACGCAGGTCGTTATCTTTCTCGTACCATGCTCGGAGAGATTCATTAGCGCGTCGTCGCAAGTCATTCAAAACGTGCATTCCGGTGTTTCGAACCAATCAGTTTCGTACACTGGCGAGCGGCTGGTACCACTCCGTATCCCTAGCAAGCATGGTCACTGTGGCTAACAGACCGGATGGACATCATTGCCGCGGCAATCGTGACCTATCACGTGTGATTCCAGTGCCTTGCGTCACCTTGAGTTGGAACGATCGGCGCGAATTTGGCATCGAAACTCTATTAATCCTGTGGACGTGCCGCTGCGCGGAAGCGTCAACAATCTCGCGCACTCGCAGCATGCTGATTTCGCCGAAGCAGGTGGTGAAAGAAATATGATTTTGCAACCGGCGTCGAATCTCAAGGTAATGAAACCCACCACCGCTGCCCGGCTCATTGTGGTCTCAAACCGCCTCCCGCTGACACTGCAGAAAACAGAAGAAGGCTGGCGCACGATTCGGAGTTCGGGAGGCCTGGCAAGCGCGATGAACCCGTTGCTCGCAAAAACTAGGGGGGATTGGATCGGGTGGGGTGGGGCTGGAGACAGCGAGGCAGATGACTTCGGGGAGCGACGAGCGATTCTTGCCGAATGGGCCGAAAAGGAACACTGCTTCGCAGTTAATCTGCCAAAAGATGTGGTAGCGGGATTCTATGAAGGCTATGCCAACCAAACGCTCTGGCCAGTCTTTCACAACTTTCCTTCTCAGTTGAAATTTGATGCGAAGGATTGGCAAGCTTATATCGAAGCGAACCGAGTGTTCTGTGATGCAGTTGTCGATCGCTACCGACCAAATGATCTGATCTGGGTCCATGACTATCACTTGATGCTCCTGCCTCAAATGTTGCGTGATAGGCTGCCGGACGCAGCGGTCGGTTTCTTTCTGCACATTCCTTTTCCATCATCGGAAATCTTCCCGGTCTTGCCCAGGCGCGAGGAACTGCTGGAAGGCCTTCTCGGAGCTGACTTGCTTGCCTTTCAGACCCACGGGCATTTGCAACAATTCCGTGCGGCGCTGCTTCGCGTTCTCGGCATGGAAAGCAAAATTTCTGAAGTGGCACTGGGGAACCGTCCGGTCCGTTTCGAAGCGCTTCCCATTGGTATTGCGCCCGAGGAATTTGTGAGCTTGTTGAATGCCAATGAGAAGACTGCCCGGCAATATGGCGAATGGGTGGAGCGGTACCGCGGGCGAAAAGTGCTGCTTGCGGTTGACCGCCTGGATTATACAAAGGGTGTTCCCGAGCGGCTGCGTGCTTATGCCCACCTGCTTCGCACCTCACCAGAGCTAAACGAGAAGGTGATCCTCATCCAGATCGCGGTGCCTACGCGTGAAGCGATTGACACATACCAGGAGTTGCGAACCGAGGTGAATCGGCTTGTCGGGGAGATCAACGGTAAACTTAGCACACCTGAATGGACGCCGCTTATTTATATCAACCGTTCCATTGAACGAAGCGAACTAGCGGGTCTCTATAAGTTGGCCGATGTCTGCTGGGTTGGTTCGCTTCGCGATGGAATGAATCTGGTTGCAAAAGAATACGTTGCTTGCAAAGCCGAAGGAGATGGCGTGCTCGTATTGAGCGAATTCGCTGGGGCTGCGGCGGAGATGGGTGAGGCGCTTCTGATCAATCCCTACGATGAAGAACGAACGACTGCCACGATCAAACGTGCACTCGCGCTGGACGAACAGGAGCGACGTCTGCGTATGACGGCTCTTCACAACCGGGTTGTGCGGAACGATGTCTTCCATTGGGGAAGACGGTTTCTAGGTTTGCTCCAGGAGGCTGTCTCGGAACGAGGCCGCTATATCGACACGCAACCTCAAAGGCTGCGTCCGGCCGAATTCCGGGATGCTTATCTCAAGGCAAAGCGCCGTCTGCTGATTATCGATTACGACGGAACCCTCGTTCCGTTTGCAAGACGTCCGCAACAAGCTGTTCCTCCGTCGTCTGTGCTTGATCTTCTAAGCGCCCTGGCGTCCGACTTGAGCAATCGAGTAGCTCTGATATCGGGAAGATCGGCACAAAACCTCGAACGATGGTTTGGGACTGTTCCAAAGCTGTGCCTGATCGCCGAGTATGGGGCTGAGATCAAACCTCCATCTGCTGATGTGTGGGAGTCTTTGCGTCCGCAACAGCCAACCGATTGGAAAGCTACGGTCATGCCTATTCTTGATCACTTTGTGGATCGCACGCCTGGCAGTTTCGTCGAAGAAAAGAAATATGCCCTGGCGTGGCACTATCGCATGGCTGAGCCCGAATTTGGCGAGTGGCTGGCGAACGAGCTGGTCTCGATGCTGGAAGCGATGCTCGCCGAGACTGAACTCAGGGCGTCTCGCGGGGAGAAAATCGTCGAAGTAAAACCAGTCTGGGCCAACAAGGGCGAAGCCATCGAACGGCTGCTCAGGGACTGTCCGGATCCCGATTTCATCTTTGCAGCTGGCGACGATCGCACTGATGAAGACGTTTTCGAACGCTTGCCAAGCGATGCCTGGTCAGTGCATGTCGGCGCCGGATCCACGCGTGCTTCTTACGTCGTAACCGATTTCCAGCTTTTGCGCCGGATATTGGAATTGTTGGTCACATCCGGATCCGCCCGCCGCGCCTCTTAACGCGCGAACACCCGAGAGGCAAACAATCAGGGTTTACATCATGGTGAAGCAAGAACGAGAAGCGAGCGAGGCCCTCTGTGAAGCACTCTTGATTGCCCTACATACAGCTACCTGAAAAGTCCTCTCGGCAAGGCTGCACAAAATACGATGTGAAGCCGCCGCTGCCATAGATGGGCACTGACTGCCGCACGGCGCCTAACAGAGTAATTAACGGAAGGTCCAGCAGGCGTGCCTTTAATCCCAGAGTGCAATATCGACCGCGGAGATTGCCATTGAGACAACCCCGAGTCGCCCCAAGTTGCGAGTGCGCGAAACCACTGTATTCCAACCGGCCGCGGGAGCCATGGCATTCTGGTCCTTCACTATTCGCGATAACAGGTCTCGGATGAGCATGGCGGTTGCCGTATCCGCATAGCTGCAGCCGAGCCCGATCTTATTTCCGCTGTGAGCATGAACCAGACCTCGCGTCGTCGTGTTCCGCTCCAAGGTGCCATCCGACTCAGGAAGGTCAGTCGGGACTGTATACCTGGATGCCTCGATTCGATCGGTCGCTATGTGCGACAACGTGGCAACAGCCTCCTTTGAATGACATGCGAATCGCTTGTGCAGTGAGGACTGTCTTGATTCACCGCAACACACGTCCGAACCTATCGAAGTAGAGATGATTTATTGGGCAAAAGAGGTGGGCTGATAAATCACAAATTTCTCGTGAACCCGTTGACATGAGCTACTTTTCGCGGCCAGTTCCGCGCTGCTTAGATAGGGAGAAAATACCCGATCCGGGTGGACTACCACGATTCAGATTGCATCGAAATTACGACAACTGGCGGATTCTGATTTCGCACGAAGGATTCTTATGACAGCGGCTGATGTGCTAGTGGACACTCTGTTGGACTGGGGCGTGGAAGTTGTTTTCGGACTTCCGGGCGACGGAATCAACGGCATCATGGAATCTCTTCGGACGCGCAAAGAGAAGATTCGATTCATTCAGGTGCGGCACGAAGAGGCTGCCGCCTTTATGGCGTGTGGCTATGCGAAGTTCACTGGCAGACTGGGCGTCTGTCTCGCTACTTCAGGACCAGGCGGGATTCATCTTCTGAACGGTCCCTACGACGCCAAACTCGACAACCAGCCAGTACTGGCGATCACAGGACTTCAGTTCCACGATCTCATCGGAACATTCACTCAGCAGGATGTGGCGCTCGACAAGCTCTTCATGGATGTCGCCGTCTTTAATGAACTCATTATGGGGCCCACCGATGTGGAGAACATTGCTGACTTGGCCTGCCGAACCGCTCTTGCGTACCACGGAGTTGCCCACATCACGTTCCCGGTTGACCTCCAGGAGAAAGAAGTCAAAAAGAAACAGGCTTCGAGCCGCAACATAGCTCATCATACTTCAGATGTTTATGCGCATAGTGCTCGTCTTCCAGACCATGCTGACCTCGAACACGCGGCTGACATTCTCAATCAAGGAGAAAAGGTCGCGATTCTCGCCGGCCGAGGCGCCTTGAATGCAACCGAAGAACTTGAAGAAACTGCTGAATTACTAGGCGCGCCGATCGTGAAACCCTTGCTTGGAAAGGCCGCAGTGATGGTCGGAACGTCTTTCCCCTACATCGAGTTCATGCCAAAGCCGGGTCAAGCCAGAGGAGTGCAGATCGAGCTTGATCCGAAACGCATTGGACTTAGTTATCCGGTCGAAGTCGGATTAGTGGGTGACAGCAGAAATACTTTGCGTGAACTGATTCCACTTCTGAAGCGCAAAGAGGAGCGGAAGTTCCCGTGAAGGAAATGCAGGCGGAAGAATACAAGCCGGCCACGGAGGTGACATACCTGGGAGTTGTCTACGGAACTCTCGCCGCCTTAAAGCGTATGTTGCCGCGTGATCGTGGGACTCTTGTGCAAGTTGGCTCCGCGTTAATCTATCGAAGCATTCCCCTGCAATCCGCATATTGTGCGGCGAAACACGCTATTGCAGGATTCACGGACTCGTTGCGCTGCGAATTGGTCCATGACAATTGCAAAGTCCGGATCACGGTGGTGCACATGCGTGCGTTGAATACGCCGCAGTTCGGTTGGGTGAAAAGTCGCCTCAAGTACAAGGCACAGCCAGTGCCACCCCTTTCCCAACCGGAGGTTGGCGCAAGAGCGATCTACTGGGCATCCCACCACTCCCGGCGGGAGATTTATGCCGGCTGGCCCAATGTCGAGGCCATCCTTGGAAACAAACTCGCTCCCGGTTGGCTCGATCTCTATCTGGGCAAGACTGGATTTGACTCTCAACAAACATCCGAGCCAGAAAATCCGAACCGTCCGGACAACTTGTGGGCACCGCTGAAGGACGACCATGGTGCCCACGGCACATTTGACAGCCAAGCGCACGAAAAAAGTTGGGAACTTCGCACAAGCCTTGGCCGCGGCTGGATCGGTGCAGGTCTAGCGGTGGTCACGGCGGCATGTCTGCTGGCCTCGAGGCGCGAGTGATCACTTTCCGAATCCCATTTGTGACGATTCTCTGGATTCTAGCAATCCTGGTCTGCCCTCACTGCGCCAACGCGCAGGAGGACGTAGCGAGCATCATTCAGCGCTCCGCCGAGGCCAACAACCGTGACTGGACCGCCGCTCCCGGATTCGACAACTCCGAACGGGACCGTAACAAACATGGAGATAAGACTTACGCAGTCACCATGCTCTACGGCTCCCCATATGAGCGCCTAACTGCCGTGAATGGACATAGTCTCAGTGCCTCAAAACAAAAAGAAGAACAGCAAAAATACGAGAAAGCGGTCGCCGAACGTCAACATGAAGGCTCAGACCAGAGATCCCGGAGAATCGCCAAATATCAAGCCGAGCGAAAGCGCGACCACACCCTCCTTCAGCAAATGATCACCGCATTTGACTTCCACTTGGTCGGCAAACGACGCCTCGACGGGTACAAGGTATATTTGCTCAAAGCGACGCCCCGTCAGGGCTATAAGCCTCCCGATCGTGACAGCGAGGTCTTAACCGGCATGGAAGGGACGCTATGGATTGATCAAAACACGTTTCAATGGGTAAAGGTTGAAGCCCATGTGATTCATCCGGTGAGAATCGAAGGATTCCTTGCTGAAATAGAGCCTGGCACGAAGTTCGAGGTTGAAAAGCGGCCGGTCACGGACAATATCTGGCTGGCCTCGCATTTCTCGATGAAATCGAACGCCAAGGTCATGCTCTTATTCCCGCACAGAGGGCAAGAAGATGACTCATACTTCAATTATCACAAGGCATCGGACACCTCTGCCGCGCAATAACCGTGAGCGGCTGGCCACTGTAGATAGAAGACAGAACGGAATGGGTTGTGAGTGTCTCGATCGATGCATTGAATCCTAGAAATCCTGTTCTTTCACTGTTAAGGGTTCGGATAAGCGTTACCGAGCGATTGCGTTGAGTGAGTTTTGTCACAACTATCTTGTTACGACTATTTCACACTCTGCAGCAGACAAATTCCACGAGTTGCTCCACAACTCGCGCCACGCGCTGTCGCTTCTGCTAGACAGGGTGTTGCTCAGTTTCTCGGGCAGATTATCTCGATGCAAGCTCGGCCAGCTTTCTGCGGGCGCCCGTTCTCTTTATGAATGCCGATGCCGATCAGCGTCAAGCTCAGCAGACCCCTTCCTAGGCCCCACCATAGAAATAGGTCCGAGCCAGTGCGTAGCCCTACATAGACGAACCACGCGAGAATTACTTCCATCCACAGCAATATCTCACCCACGGTGATTATGACGGAACCCCGACACTCTCTTCAAGAGCCGCTTCTCCCTGCTCAATTCGTTGTTCGATCACCTCCAGCATGGAAGCTATGCTCCGGGCTTGGTAGTGTTAGAAGCAACGTTAATGGATTGCGCGATAACGTCGGCCTTGGCGTCACGCGCCAACTCCGTTTCTTCCTTGTTTGGGTACAGGAATTCGTGCCCGGACAGAAGACTGGGATAGTACCACTTCATTAATGCTTCAGTTTGCTGATGCGGCCGCTCCGCAATCTTGATTTCGGCGCGGTCTGTTGGTTGCTCGCGACTTGTCGGCACTGTGAACATGGTCGCGTAGACCTTTGACCGATCGGCACTGAGGATCTGGACCATGTTGTGGTTG
>JBPYDQ010000937.1:0-4014 GCA_051986135.1 Terriglobales bacterium
GCAGACCACTCGTTTCTAACTTTTTTTCGATGTCGTAGCGTAGAACGCAGCCCATTGCTGCTCCACATTGGAACTTCCGCATTTCGGGCACTTGATTTTGCCTTTATCGTGTTCGTCAATCGTCAAAACAAGTGAGAACTTCTTGTTGCAGACTTCGCAAAGGTATTCGTAGCGGGGCATGGTCACCTCCCCGGCGCCAATCATCGACCATCTTAGTCGCGCTGACGCAGCAGAATCAATCGGTCGGCCACAAGTCGGGCACGTCCAAACATGACCAATAATGCAAATCGCAAGGAGGCCGATATGCTGCTGGAACTAAGTGTCATCCCGCTGGGTCGTGGCCGGTCTATCAGCGCTGATATCGCAGATTTGGTCAAAATTATTGACGCGAGCGGCCTCGACTACCGATTGACCGCGGCTGGGACCATCCTCGAAGGAAGCTGGGAACAGTTAATGGACTTGGCCCGGAAGTGCCACACCGAGATGCGCACGAAAACGGAGCGCGTCGTCACCTTCATGAAGGTTGACGATTACGCGGAACACACCGGACGACTGACTGCAGCTGTTGCCTCGGTTGAGAAAAAGGTCGGCAAGCCATTGAAAAAGTGAGACCTATCTGCAAAGCATTAAAACGGTCCGAGCAGTTTCGAGGGCGAAACTAAATTTTTCAATTTCGGTCTCCAATCCCTTATCTCACCGTGCGGAAGAATTCTCGGATATCCTGGGCCAGAAGCTCAGGTTGCTCCATTGCGGCGAAATGGCCGCCTTTGGGCATGACCGTCCACCGGGCGATATTCAAGCCGCGTTCAGCAAGCGGTCGGGGAGGCATTGCAATCTCCCTGGGGAAAAGCGCGACCGCGACAGGTGGACCGAATCGGTTCGTACTGGATAGCCGGAGCGGCCGCTCACGCGTTTCATAGTAAAGCCGCGTCGATGAAGGCATAGTCTCCGTAACCCAGTAGATCATCACGTTCGTCAGTAGTTCGTCCCGGGTGAAAACCCTCTCAAGATCACCTGCGGAATCACTCCAAGTTCGGAATTTTTCGACAATCCAAGCTGCAAGTCCAACAGGAGAATCGTTGAGGCCATAGCTGAGCGCCTGCGGCTTTGTAGCCTGAACATGGCTGTAGCCGCCTTCACTGTCCCACCAGCCACGGAGTTCGGCTAGATAGGTCTTTGCAATTTCGTTCTTCCTGTGGCTGATTCAACGTGCCGCCGAGAAGGAAGCGGCCTGCGATGTAGTTGAGGTGGATGCCGAGAACTCGCTGAGGATAGTCCAGGCCAAGGGCAATGGAAATGGCTGAACCCCAATCACCACCTTGCGCACCAAAGCGGTCGTAGCCAAGTTCGTTCATGAGTTGAGCCCAGAGTGCCGCAATCTTTTTTGGACCCATACCTCGATCGTGCGGGCGATCGGAGAAACCGTAGCCCGGTAGAGAAGGCCTTCGGTACGTGCTGAAGCAGTACGTGGAGTATTTTATGAAACGCCGCCCCCACCAGGGCCTGAAGCAGCAAGTTCCCGATCAGAGGGAGGAATTCCCAACGACCGGCCGCATCCGCTGTCACCAGGTTCTGGGTGGGCTGATCAACGACTATTAACCGAGAAGCGGCGTAAGCGGACGGACACGTCTGGTTAATGTTGCTCCAGCGAGTTGAGTCTCCAGACCCCTGGGAGTTTGGCAGAAGTCTTGCTACCGAGCTGCGTTCTGAATCCCTCCCGTCCCGATAATCCACTTCGGCAGATATATCAGCAAGAGGCCCCAGAACTAAACTGACGCACGCCGAATCAATTCTGGACCCTTACGAGCAAGGCGCGCGTGACGTGGCAGAAGCGCTAAATCCTCCCGTTAGCTATACGAGTGACCGCCTCGGCTGTGGTTACATCGGCAGGGAAAAAGGATTCGATGGCGATTTCCGACAGGGTGATATCCACGGGCGTTCCAAAGATCGTAGTCGTGCTAAAGAAGGCCAGAGTGGTGCCGTTAAGATTGATATTCAGCGGCGTAACGAGACTCGTCCATTCCCGATCCTGCGCGGGCGCTTGGGACACACCGGCGCTGGGCGCGGGATACTTGGATAGCTCGCGCAAAAGTTGGTCCAACACTGGATCGGCAGTCAGGTCAATTTGCCGGCGCAGCCGCCCCAGCACGTGCGCGCGCCATTGGGCTAAATTTGCGATCCGCGGCGCCATCCCTTCCGGGTGCAAACTGAGCCGTAGCGCATTGACCGGCCAGCGCAGTAGTGCTTCCGAAACTCCCACATACAACTCGGGAATCGCTCTGTTGGACGCGACGATGTCCCAATGGCGATCAATTGCAAACGCCGGATAGGGCTTTTGTGCTTCGAGAACCACATCAATCGCTCTCCGTGCAATGTGGAGCGCCGGGTCTTGCAGAGTCCGTTCACGAAATGCTGGCGCGTACCCCGCAGCAACCAGAAGATTGTTGCGCTCGCGCAAGGGCACCTCGAGCTCTTCGGCGAGGTGCAAGACCATTTCGCGACTGGGGTTCGAGCGGCCCGTTTCGAGGAAACTGAGGTGGCGCGCGGAGATTCCAGCTTCGAGGGCCAGCCCGAGCTGGCTCATGCGACGACGCTGGCGCCATTCGCGAAGAAGATTGCCGACCGGCCGATCTGGCATACCCATAGGCGCACAGTAACGCACCGGGGAGATAGAGTCCAATTACCTCCGAGGTAATCGACACGTCGTCGGAACAGGCCCTATCGTGGACGCAGGCGAGGACAAACGGCCCGAGGTTCACGTGCCATACCTCCAAGGTCAATTCGATGCTCAATGGCTCCAGACCAATTAGAATCGCGCTAGTTCGAGCGGTAGGCATTCTGGCATCGTTCTTGGGGTTCTCGTTTGTGGCGCCCGTGCGAGCTCAGGACATTCCCCTTGACAGCTGCAAAGGCCTCGCGACGATCGAAGTGACTGCCGATCGGCGTCAGCTTTGGTTTTTGGTGGATACAGGCGCAACTTCATCCGTGCTGAACACGAAGTCTTTCCCACGGGGAAACGCAACCAGCGTAGTGATGCACTCGTGGAATGGACGCAGCGTTGCGAGCGGGCAAGAGGCGGGGATCGAGGAACTAGCCATCGGCCGACGCCGCTTGAATGCGCTGACCTTTTTGGCAGTCGACCTTTCCGATCTCGAACGCGAATGCGGGAAGGCCATCGATGGGATTATGGGTGCGGACCTAATCACGAAATTGGGTTTGGTGATCGACCTAAAAAAGCGCGTTGCACGACTTGCGGCAGGCCCAAGCGAGCAAGTGAAGGAGTTTGCCGATTTGCGCGAGCAACTCGGGGTCTGTCGGACGGCTTTTGATCGGTCCGACTTGAAGAGCTTAGGAAACTGCCTCGATCCAGACGTCGTACTGATGGTTGCGGGGAAGGACTTCCGGGGACGCAATGCTGTCCTTAAGTATTTCGACGGCGAGTATTTTGCAAGCGGCCAGGCGCCGACGATATCTATGGACCGTTCCGCGTACCACGCAGTTGGCGAAGGGGTGTGGCTCGAGTATGAACTCAGCATTCGGTTCTACGATGGCACGATCCGAGAGCGCGGTACGGCCCTGTTCCGAAAGTCTGGCGAAAAATGGCTGTTGGTGAACCTAAACCATTGGGCCGGGCCACAAAGATGATAGCGCACACGAGAACATGACTGGCGACTCTCCCGCAAACTTGCTTGGCGTTTAAGGGATCACGCGGAAGGGACGAACTATTTCAGGTTTGCCGACAACCCGGAGTTGGCCGTGAATCGCCAAATTTCAGTTGTTATCGATGGCAGAAGCATTGTCGGGGCTTATACCAAACGCCGATAGCAGCCTGATTTTAGCAGCGGCCACCCCGTTGGGGTGGTTATGGGACCCTGAAACTCTGTCAGAGCTCAACAGAGATCGGCGCTATAAGCCGGGTTGAATTGGCGCTGCTAGAATCGCAGTCACAACTTGGATCGGCAGCTAAGGCCGCGTTTACACTGGTGCGTTTCTGCCCGAATTTTAGCATGGCTC
>JBPYDQ010000938.1:0-5164 GCA_051986135.1 Terriglobales bacterium
CTAATCTGGCACCGATTACGCTGGGCAAAGAAGAGCAAGGATTCGAGTAGGTCGGTCTCGGGCATCTAGGTCGGTCCCGGTCATCCTGCGGCCAATCATGCTAAAAACCTGTCGCCTGCGGCCACAAGGCTGCCTTCCAGAGTTCAGCATGTAACTCATGCTGACGAGCAAAAGTTCCCGGTTTTGTGCTTCCCTCGATCTGCTCTTCATGGCAAAAGAGGGCGCAGATTCGGCAAGAGTCACTTTCCGGGTAAGCTCAACTTCACGCCGAAACCGAGCAACTGCATTCGAATTTTCAAAAGTCTCAAGAGAATGGTCGTTAGACCAACTCGTTCCTTTAACTCAAGGTCGTGGGCTTCATACCGTTCGCCCCATGCCGCCCCTCGCAATAAACGGCGTAATTCTGAACCTATTCGCTAACACCTTATCCGACAGGAATCAAGAAGGGCCTGGAAACCCGACGTTTCGATTGAGCCTAAAATCGGCTTCGGCAGGAAACTACGGGCTTATTCGTGCTCTCGAAGCAGGGTTCGAGGTGGGCTGAATGAGCCCACCTTGTCTCGGCAATTAGTTCCCCGTCCCGGAGAGCGGCAGTAACTGAGCTGATCCGGATTGGGTTCCGCTGACGGCCAGCGTCCCTTTAATGACTCCGCCGGTCGTAGGCAAGAAATAGACATTCGCTGAGCAACTGCCGTGCGCTGACAGCGTTGAGCCGCACGTGGTGCTCGATATCAGGTAATTGGCACTGGTGGTCAGTGCCAGGCTGTTAATCGCGACTGCCTGGTTGTTGGTGATGGTTACCGACTTGATAGCGCTGCCGGTAAAGATTGGCACCGTGTCGAATGCGAGCGTCGTGGGCGAGAACGTTACCGCCGCCACGCCGGTTCCGGACAGATTAACGATTTGCCGTGCTGTTGGGTCGTTATCCGTAATAGTCAACGCGCCTTTAACTGCGCCTACTGCGTTAGGTGAAAAGGTCACGATGTAGGTACAGGAGAGCCCGGCACTTAGCACGCCTCCCGAAAGAGTCTTGCAAGTTCCGCCCGTCAAGGTGAAAGGCCCCTTAACGCTAGCGCCGCTGATGGTAATCGCCGTAGCCCCGGTGTTCTTAACCGTGACAGTCTTCGCCGCGGAGGTTGTGCCAGCAAACGTATTGGCGAATGCCAACGCAGCAGGCGTTAGTGCAAGATGCGTCGTTACCGACCCGGAACCGGTACCGCTCAGGCTAAGGTAATAGGTTGCCGGAGAGGTGAGGGCATTCACGGTAACGACACCGTACGTAGCCACCGGGCGGTTCGGGCTGAATGTTACCTGGTACGTGCAGGAAGCTCCCGCTGCCAGTGCCGCACCGCAATTTTGGGTTGCTTTGAAATCGGGACTCACTGACTGAGTCCCCAGTCCAATCGACGCCGACGTATTATTCGTCAGAGTAGCCGTCAGTACAGCGCTTGTGCTTCCGACCGGCGTCGTTGGAAAGGCCAGCGAGGCCACGCTGAACGACAACGGGTACACCGATGTCCCACTGACAGGAATAGTGAGTGTCCCGTTATTAGCGTTGCTGGTGACGTTGATCGCGCCTTGAATAGCGCCGGTGTTAGTTGGAGCGAATGTCGCGCCTAAGCTGCAGGTCGCACCCGGCGCCAGAGTTGCTCCAGTGCATGTGTTCGTGGATAGATTGAAGTTAGCGCTGATACTTACAGCGCTGATCGTAATGGTGTTGCTGTTTTGGTTCTTGATCGTGATGGGCTTGGCGGCGCTCACCGTGCCGACAGGCTGCTTGGCGGTGAAGGAGATAGAGGCAGACGAAGGCAGCAGATCTTGCTTATTCAGGGTAAAGAGCAGGTTGCCGCCTGGCCTGTTACTAAATGACTGGACCATGATCGAGTAGGGTGTGCCGGCGATGCCGTAGAACGGCGCCATCGACTGCAGGCCGTAGAAATCATCGTTGCACGAACGCTGCACAAACGTTCCTGGTGACCCCGTCCATACCGAAACCACCGTGTCATAGTTCGAACCTTGTGCACTGGCGAAGACCATACCCGTCGCGGTGGGGGTATAGGTAAACCACACGCTATGCGAGTTGGAACTTCCAGCACCGCAGGTTGATACCGGATCGAAGCTGTCGTTCACCGCTGAAGTCGTATCTTCCAGCGGCGCATGATAAGTCGGCGTATGCAGGGTGAAACGACCCGACCAGGGATCGTTATCTGGATCGAAGATGGCGGCGAAGTTCAGGAACCCGCCCGCCGTTGAAGCATACGACTGTACCTCAATCGAGTAGGTGGTCCCCGCTGTCACATGGAACGAGATCTGCGACTGCAATGTGCCGCCGAAATCGTCGTCGCAAGCTACTGTGGTGAACGAACCCGGTGAGCCGGTGTATGACGAGAGCACAGTGTCGTAGCTGCTGCCTGCAGTGCTGGCCGTCAGTGTACCGGGAACGGTTGGTGTGTAACGGAACCACACGCTATGCGAGTTCCCGCCAGAGTAGCCGCAAGGCGAAGGATCCGTTGGATCGGTGGTCGCCGCGGTTGTGTTAATGGCATTTGAGTAGGGAGTCGTAAACGGTATGGCGCTGCTCCAGCTATCGTCAGTTGGGTTGTTGGCGACATAAAGAGTCAGCGTGTTAGACGTCCCAGGATGGGACGGATTGAAGACGTACACCGGGTAAGCGCCCGAGCTCTGGCCAGGCAAGTTGGTGTAAAGTTCCTGCGGGTTGACCTGACCAGTTGTTTGCCCCACATTATTGAACACGATGTATGCGTCGCTCGTGAAGTTGTAGCCGAAGGCGTCCAGCGTAAAACTCGTATTCGGCGTGATGAAGGTTGGAGAGATTGAGTTCAGGCTCGGAGGCGGGTAACTCGGATCGAAAAAGAGGCCTACCTCTGTTCCCCATGTGTTCGTGCCCGAAACATACTCCGCCTCGCCCCAGATGCCCACTCCATCTGGATCACGGCTGGCAGTAAAGTAATCGCCCCAGCGATTGCCTGAGGGGCAAGGATTTGGGCGCGTACAGCGGTTCCAATCGATATTGACGTAGGTGCTGGCGCCGCCGTGGAAGCCGTCGTCAAATCCGTCAACGCAGGCGGTGCAGCTGCCGCCCCATGGCGGTGGAGCGGGAATTCCTAACTGTTGGGCTTCGGCGTAAACTCCGGTGGAGGAATGCGAATAGACCAACAGCATGTTACCCGAGCTGTTGGCGTCCACCCCCCCGTAGTAGCGAGCATCAGTACAGCCTGTACCCAATTGCCAGTCATTCACATTGCTCATGGATGGATACGATGAAACGTTAATCTGGGTGAAAGCCACGGTAGATTGGCTGCAATTGCTCGAGTTCTGGGTGAAGCTAACCAGACCGTTTTGCCAGAACGAATTCAACAATCGAGCATCACCGGTATCAATATTTGTGACACCGCCCGGTTGCGGTGCGCTCGGCGGCGAGCTGTAGGAGCCCACCCCTTGGCCATTTTCGGCAAAACTGGGACTGCTCTGTGGGCTGCCGCAATAGTTCAACTCGTTGGTCTCCTGCCACACCGTAATGGTACCGCCGCCTCCACCGCCGCCCTGCGCGTCTACCAGGTACTCGCCGGTGCCACTGCTGGCGCCATATTCCCGCGACGGTTGGATGGTAAACGAGGAGGAGAGGTTGAGAAATCCTTCATGGAAGCCCCAGTTGTCCCACCAGGAGATTCCCCCGTCGGCCGAGAGTTGTGCGGTGCTGAAAGTGGTGACCTCGGCAGTCTGGAAGTTGTTGGAAAAATCAAACATGTTGCAGGTGACGAACGTTGCCACGGCGTTGAATCCAATCTGCGGGTAGTCGCACCAGACGTTCCCAACGGTGTCGCCGATGTCGATGTCGTACCAGTACCACCCGTCGAACATATTGCTGTCGACCGAGGCGCCCACCCAAACGTCCTTGTTGCTGTTTTGACCGATAATCACGAAGAAGAACCGGTTCACGTAGGGGTTATAAACGAAATGCGGATCGCCAGTATTGGGTGACCCACCGAGGAAATTCGAGATAGTATCTTCGTACTGAAGATTTCCCACTTTGTTGTAGATGGCTACAGTTTCATTGACGGCTTCCACAACGTTGTAAGGACCGGCAGCCAATGCGCCATCGGGAGGAATGAACCCGGTGTATTGAATACCGTCAAAAGTGCCTGGCGTGGGTGCATTCGTGGAAGGATGAAGAGAAGTGGCTCCCGACCCCAATTGAACAACTGTCTTATTGCTCTCCGGGTTTTGTCCGTGCTCGGCGCGCAGCTTATCTGCGGCGCCCTCGGCCGTCATTAAGTTACGCACTGAGCGCGGCGCTCTACCGGCGGTTGTCGCGGGTAGGCGAATAATCGCCCCGGGGGCAACCGCGCCATGGCGTCCCATTGACTTAGCAGAATGCCCCGCTCTGCCTCGTGCGTACGGTGGTAGCGGTGCTTGCGCGAATGTCAGGACGCTATGATCAAGTGTCAGCAGACCCGCTATCACCAGCAACACCACGGAAAAGGCACGGCCGGGTGTTCTCCCATGGCGGATATTCGACCAGAAACGGTGTTGCATAAGCCCTCCTAATTGGGTGCTGTGGTGGCAAATTTGTGCTGAGCGGCTGTTGCAGAACGAGGCTGCGCGCCTGCGAATCGAGCTGCCCCTATGGCTGCTTGTGTTTTTCTGAGGTGGCCAGAGTTAATCTGCGCAGCGCCGGACTTTCGCGCGAAGTGCGGTCGCTTGCTCTTCTAGATCCTGCGCAACTCCGCTATCACGGGAGGCACACTTCTTCACGCAACACTTTCGCTATCGGCCGCCCCAATGCCGAAAGGTGTTCCCAAGCACTAAGCCGTTTGTGAGAAAAGAAACCCTTAACATCATTGCCACTGGCGCGAGCGCACGCGCAATAGCGCTAATTGCAATGATGCTCTTTAGCTACTGATCATGTTTTGGGGGAGAGACAGGGAAGCGAAACTTACATTACTACTTTTGTTCGCGTTGTCAAGCAAAAATCTATCTGCAAAATCTATCTGGAATCGCAACAAAAATTGCACACGCTCAAAACTTTCGGCTTTTGCATTTTTGGGAAGCCTCCGCGGATGGCAAGCCCTTCTTCGAAGACACCAGGATGGCACCACGATCCAAACGTGCGCCGGCAACTGCCTTGTGATTCGGCGCTCGA
>JBPYDQ010000939.1:0-5933 GCA_051986135.1 Terriglobales bacterium
CTCTGGATCTGGCTATCCTGGTTCGAGTCCAGGCCTCCCAGCCAATCTTTCGCGTTTACTTTCAATCAGTTAGGTTTTGCGGCTTTTGCCGGCGAGGGTGCGGAAGGTGAAACTGTCGCGAACCTCCTGGGCGAGGTAGACTTCGAGCCACCTTTTTGACTAGGCGTGTAACACCCCCAGTCTCAGCGTACATCGCAATTACGCTTGTCCACCAGCCACCGAAGATGTGAAGAGCTAGTTTCACCGCCGGGTTTTTTCGCACTTGAGGACACTAAGCGGCCAGCGATCACTGCGGCTCCCAATCCTGGAGCTTAATTTCCGGGATAACCAGCGAGCGTACAAAATGGTCCTGGGGTTCGTAGGATCGGATGATGATGCGCGATTGGGGAAGCTGAGGTCCGTCAACAGGGAAATGAGCCAGCCCAGAGGCATCGCGGAAAGGAAGGTTGACGCCAAAGCGTGCCATGTCGTCTTGGCCGAAGCGACCTGAATAGGGCGAATAATCCGGACTGCAGACGGAGCGTTCTGGATTGCGTTGTCCTGTCACGGTATTCTGAAGAAAGACTGTGCCACAAGTGGGTCCTTTGCCAGGTTGCAGACAGCGCATTTCGATCACTGTTCCGATATCATTCATTCTTGTTTGGCACCAGCCCCAACCGGGCATTCGCTCATCGCCGCCAATTGCCGGGACGGAGTAGGAGTTGCTGAGAGTAAACAGTGTCAGCGAATATTCGAGTTCAAGCCGTAACGGCTGGCCCTTAATGGAGCGATAGACAGCGGCAGGAAGTTTGACGCCTTGATACGAAGGCGTAGAGACTAGATTTGATCCATCGCGCCTAATCTCCAGCGTCTCTCCTGTTCCGTGGTAAACCGTCTCTGCACCTGAACGAATCAGGCGAACCTCAACGCGGTCGGTCAGCAGAACGCTGCCGACAGGTGTCCCAGAAACCCGCAAGGGCAGGAATACTTCGTTCTCAGGTTGTGTCGCCCTACCCCCGAAGTAGTTAGCTTCAACCACGGCACTCAAACCCGAGGGCAGTCGAAACCTGCCCGCCCCGCTGTCAAAATCGACGAATGCGTTAGCCCCTGCCAACGGATTCGCAGATAGCCGCCGCTGGATGGCGAAGGCGGGCTTCCACGGCAGAAACTCTGAAAACAGCAGCAGAAGTCCAAAGGCGACAAGGAGGATGCGTGACGGAACCGTTTTTCTTCGGAAGTACTGAAGGCCTAGAATGACGCTGACTGCGAGGATGACCAGCACAATTCGGACCAGCTCTCCGACCCACCCAATTCCGCTCCACGTGACGGGGATCAGAGTCCCGTGGGTTTGCCTGGACGAGTCGTCGACGATTTGCTGGAAGGTAGTGATGATAACGGCGCAGCCGCACCCAAAAATGAACGCCTGGGTCAGGTTGCGGCTCACCGAGGCGAGCGCAAAAATGGGCAGAATGAGTACGAAAAGGAGATAACTAACCTTGGAAAGTGCGGGAAGGAGAGACGCGCTGAAAGAAAAGCCGTTGGAGAGTCCTTGGAAGAGATTCGCAAGGAGGATCGGAGTTTCCACCATAACGACAATGAAGAGAAACTTTTCAATCAGCAAGACTTTGCGCGAAATCGGGCGCACCAGCCAATCCTGCCGGATACCGGGAAGCACATCCAGGTGAACAATTGCGGCGATCAGGAACATGCTTCCGAAATAGCCGAGCATCGGAACTGTTTCTTCCAGCAACCCGAGCATGGGATTTTCGGGGAACAGGCTCAACTTGTATAGGACCACGGCTGCGAGCCAATGGACCAGCGCAACCGCCACGACAAATGGCCATATGAGCTTCCAATCCTTCTTGAAGATATGCCACACCATGTGTCACCCTCCGTCTCACACCCCGCCGTCGCGTGCCGTGAGCGCGAGCGTCGTAAAGATGGATCGCAGGGCCATCGGCTGAGAATCAATGGCCCGAACGCCGTGGATTCGCGACCGGATTTGTTCGCCAAGCTCCCTTTCCGAGTAATGCGAATCAATAAATGTCAGGACGTTCCCAGCAGCACGCACCCGCATCCAGCCGTTGGGCACGTGGTCGGGTTTTGCAGCTTCTTCGTCAAGTGTCACGCGGACCTCACGGAAGCGCGCACTGAGATCGTTCATGGACTCCTGAAAGAGAAGCTTGCCCTCATCAAGAAAAGCAACTTCGGTCGCTACCCCGTCGATCTCCCCGAGTTCATGGGAAGAAACCAGAATGGTCATTTCGCCAGCTTGTCCGAGCAGGCCCTCCATAAATTCATCGCGCACCAGCGGGTCGAGGCCGCTGAAGGGTTCGTCCAGAATCAAAAGTTTCGGCCGGTAGGGCAGCGCACAAAGGAGCGCCATCTTCAGGCGCATGCCATGCGACAAATCGCCGATCTTACGCTCCAGGGGCAAACGCAATTGCCTGAGAATTGATGCTTCAAGTTCGCTGTCCCAATGCCTATAGAAGGGCCGCAGATAGTCAAGATATTCGCCCACCGGTAAGCGGGCTGGCATGTCCTGGTTTTCGGAGACATAGCCGATTTGGGCGAGTTCACGCGGCGAGATCCTGCGGGAGTCGACGCCTAAGATACTAGCCTGACCTCGCGTCGGTTCCAGAATATTCATGAGCACTTTGATTGTTGTGGTTTTTCCTGCCCCGTTGGCGCCGATGAGGGCGAACGCGCTCCCCTCCGGGACATCAAAACTCAGTCCACGGAGGGCCTCGAAGCGCCCAAAATTCTTCCATAGGTTTTCCGTATGGATCATTTGCGGTTCACCTCCACTGGCTTTTCGAGCCGGGCCCATTGGTCCTCAATGGCTTGCAGGAGTTCGCCGAGATTCAATTCCACACGTCTCGCCTCGACAACCAGTTGGCCGATTTCGTGCTGCAGCAATCGCTTGCGGTCGCCGGGGCGCGCCGGCGGCATTTCTGCGACGACGGTTCCGATTCCCGGGCGCACTTCGAGCCAGCGTTCTTGAATCAAGTGCTGAACGACTTTGTGCGCGGTGTTGGGATGAATTTTGAACTCCGCGGCGAGTGACCGGATGGACGGGAAAACCTGGCCGGGTTGTAATTCGCCGCTGATGAAAGCCTTCTTGGCAGCAAAGACGAGTTGATCGAAGATCGATTCGCCCGGGCGAAGAGTGAGTTTTAATGCTGTCACATCATCTATGTGACACATGTGAATGTAAATGTCAAGAGGTGCGCATGGCGACGTCTAAGGAAGAAAGGGCCGCGGCATTAGAAAGGTCGAGGCCCATCCTCTCGCACTTACGCGGGAATGCTCAGCGAATCGTCGGAAAGCGCTTATTGCTTGTGAACGGTATCGGAGCCGGTGGTAAACACTACGGCGCTACGCAGGATCAATCCCGGCGATGAGCGTGCCGGCACAAACGTCCGCAAACCGGACTGGTCGCCGACTCGTTGGAGGAGCTACACTTTCATAGACCTGCTTCGATAATGCTGCTATTCCATGATTCGGAGGTGCAATCGCAATGACCCGAACATTGTGACTAATCGCGACTTGCTTGTTCGAGAGCGGTTGCCCCGCTAATCTCCGAGCTAGATCTCTCGGTAAACGCCCGCTCGTCAGAAAGAAGGGCATCCAGAGATTGTCTCGCCCGGCGTCTGTTGGTGGCGCAACACGTGAAACGCCTTCGTCATTTGCTTCACCATCCGCCAGGGAAAGGCAGTTGCCTGGCCAAGCGAATTCTCCCGAGCTTCTCCCTGTGTGGCGCAGCGAGCTGAATTGGGTAAACGCTGGAGGTAAAGAAAATGAACAAACTTTTTCTGGCGGTGGGCGCAATGGGAGCCATGTTTGCGGCGCAAGGAAGCGGAATACCGCGGCCGGACGTGCCGGACAACCTCAAAGCACCGGCCAGCGAGGAAGTGATTCTGGTGGGACACGCGACGGGTGTGCAGATCTACGTCTGCCAAGCGGGAACGAACCCGCCTTTCGCCTGGGTGTTCAAAGCACCGGAAGCAAACCTTAGCGATTCGAGCGGGAAAAAGATCATCCACCACTTCGCCGGACCCACTTGGAAGCATATCGACGGAAGCGAGGTGGTGGGGAAAGTCGCTGCGAAACAAGACGCGCCCAAGCCGGGCGCGATTCCCTGGTTGCTGCTAAAGGCGACGAGCCACACAGGACAAGGCGTTCTGAACCGCGTTACGAGCATCCAGCGCATCCATACGGAGGGCGGTGTGGCACCCGATGCGAATACCTGCGACGCGTCTGCGAACGGCAAGGAGTCAAGGAGCGCGTACTCGGCGGATTACTATTTCTATGCGCCAGAGCACTGAGTTTCGGATGATTTGGCACGTCGGACATGTCTTCTTATAAATCTTGATGAGTCCATCGAGTGCACACTTCCGGTCAATGCTCCCTGTCGTCCCCAAGAATCGCGCGGGCGTTGCACAGCTTGTCGGCTCCCGAGACAACCAGAGTGGCTTTCGATTCCCCGCGCCGGCGGTTGATCTACGCCGCCTTCCGCGGCTCCCATTCCTGCTTCTTCTCGCTGTCAATTTCAAGGCTGTCACTACAGCCTCTCGCTATGTCGGCGACCTCCTTTGCAAATCTAAAGTGGTCAGCAAGCCGTGGCGGGACTTTCAGTCCAGCCACGTCCCAGCCGTCAATCGGCAGCTCAAATCCGCGGGTCTAACCGAACTCCATCTCGAGGGCGCGCTTCGCGCAAGCTCGCAACCCAATGGCAACAGCGAATAGGGCCACTCCTGTCAGCGCCTTAACTGAGGCTCGAGACTGTGTGAGCTTTTAAGACAAGTTCTTCAGTGTTTTCTCGATGAGGCCCGCAGTTCCCGCGTAAGGATCGCCGGGACTGTCCCATTCGATGGAGAAGTATCCTTTGTAGCCGTGCTGCTTGGCGATGCCAAATGTTCTTGGCAGATCGACGTGCGCGATTTTGTCTTTGCCGTCGCCCACTTCGGTCTCTTTCACGTGCGAAATGTTGTAGGCCTTGCCGAACATGGCCTCGATTCCTTTGTAAGCGTAGGTCTCTTCGTAGGCCACCAGGGTATTGGCGAAATCAGGGAGCGCGTGCAGCCAGGGATTGTTCACTTTGTCGATGACCTTCACCAAGAAAAACGGATCTTCGCTTACAGGGTTGTCGTTCTCCAAGTTCACCACAACGTTCTTGCTTGCGCCATACTCGGCGACGCGCAGCAAGCTCTCCGCGGTCCGCTTCACCTCCGGCTTCGCGTCTTTCGCTGCCGGGATGTTCGTCCGCACGCTCGGCGAGCCAATCGTCACGGCGGCGTCAATCCATTGTTTGCTGAAGGCGATGGATTTTTCCCGCTCAGTAGTGTCCGCCGCATAGGGACTGTGCTCGCAATCGACTGCAATGTTCACGACGGCGCCGCCTGCGTCTGCCACGGCTGCTCGCAGTTCTTCCAGGTAAGGCGTTTCGAGCGAACGAAAATGTGCGCTCCAGGGCTCGATTTTCTTGATGTTGAATTTGACGCTGACGTGCGCGGCGAACTCCTTCAACTCCATTTTTCCGCTGCCGGGTTTGTCTCCGTGCCCGGCGATAAAATCCCGGAACGGATACGAGGCAATCGCTATCCGCTCCCGCGCTGCCACTGGAAATTGAATGTGAGGCGCGCTTTGAGCCGCGAGCGCTGACCTCGGGTCCAGAGAGAGAAACACGCCTGCCGCGACGCCTGTCGCTTCCACTAGAAACCGTCTTCGAGTGCGGTGTTGCAAAGCCGCGTCAGTCTAGCAAACTCATGGCATGCCTGCCAGATGGTACTGCGGAGTCAAGGGCGACCTTTGGGAGTGCGCCCCACTACAATTGCGCCCGGTTTGCCAGACGAGAAGTTTGCGCCAAGCGGCTGGGGCCGGCGGCAGAAGCCAGCACCACGAAACGCTGCGGGGACCGTGGGCTGTGCCCGAAAGGGTAGCAAGTGATCAGC
>JBPYDQ010000940.1:0-5999 GCA_051986135.1 Terriglobales bacterium
CCCAAGTTGCAAAGGCCAAGCAGTTCGGTTCAACCTCACCTACTGTTGTCACGTGCAGTGTGGTGTGACAATAGTTTCCCGAACCAACGGCGGAACACCCTCAATCCCCGTGGATGACGCGGCCCCAAGAAGCCCCGCCGTTCTCCCATTGGCGGGTCCATTCGCTCCGAAACATACAATCGGGTCGCACTCGGACCGGACTGTTTCGGCTAAAACTGGAGGAATCTGAAGCTGGCAAAACAGCTTGGCCTAACCGTTCGCTGATGCTGTCCCCATTCCGCCGGATATCATCCTTGGCGATTCTTGAATAGAAGACAAGGATAATGGAACTCCGCGTAGCAATAGGAAACGCATTTTGCTGTCATGTAGTGCGCTGCATGAGCAGGAATCGTTCTCATGGTCCATCTTATCGCCATCTTCTCCTGAGGCCGTGGACGCGGCACAGCTGGAGTTCGGCGTGACCCGCTTCCAGAACTATTTGGCTACAAGCCACAAGCGCGGGCATTTCCCGAACAATCGCCGACAATGTGAGCAAAATCGGCGATCGCGATATCGGGATCGGCCAGGTCCGGGTGCCAGAGCTTCTCCCACTCGAAACAGAAGAATCCTTTGTATCCAATGGCGCGCAGGGCAGAAATCTGTCGCTCTATCGGCACAGTCCCGCGGCCGGTGAGCACGTAATTCTCCCTGTTGCCAGCCGAATCTTTCAGGTGAGTATGCCGGATCCACTTGCCTAATTGCCCCACCGTAAACTCGGGATCTTCTTGGCCGTCGGCGAATGTGTGATAGGCGTCCCAGAGCAGGCCAACATTTTCGGAGTCGGTCTGACTCAGCACGTCCTTTAAGGTCGCCGACGATGTGAAATGGTCATGCGATTCGAGGATTACTGTGACATTACGCGGTCCAGCGTACTTACCTAGTTCGCGTAGGCCGGAGGCGACACGAGCCCTCGTTGCCGCATCGGGGACCGGGCTCTTATCGGACTCGTCCTTTCCGCCAAATACCCGCACGCAAGGTGAACCGAGGGCTGCTGCGAGATCAATGAAGCGCCGCGCGTCTCCCAGTTCCTTCGTCCGTTTCTCGGCATCCTTTATATACAGATTTGCCGAACTACTTACGCATGCAATTTTGAGGTTGCGGGCGCGGATTTCCTGCTTGGTTTGTTCCATGCGGTCAGCCTCAAAAACTGGATGCGACGGCAGATTGAGATTGCCTTCGAGCCCGCGCAGTTCGATGCCGGCAAATCCGTGCTGCGCGGCAAAATCCAGAATCTTCTTCCACTCCCACTGGGGACATCCCAGTGTAGAAAACGCAAGCGGCAGCCTCGCTTCCTTCGTTTGCTTCCAGACAAGCGGCAAGAGCATTGCCGATGAAGCCGTCTTCAGAAATTGCCGGCGCGTATTCATATGCTACAGCTCACCCTTCTTCAATTGCTGCACCGCATAATCGCAGGCTCGTGCGGTAAGGGCCATGTAGGTCAGAGACGGATTTACACAAGACGACGAAGTCATAGCGCCTCCATCGGTAATGAACAGGTTTTTGATGTCGTGCACTTGATTGAAAGAGTTAAGTACAGAGCTCTTCGGATCCCGACCCATCCGAGCTGTGCCCATTTCGTGAATAGAAAAACCCGGAGGATAATCATGAACGAATGGCTCGATATTGCGCGCACCCGCGGCGGCCAGCATCTCGGCAGCTGCGATCGACATATCCTTCCGCAGCGCAATTTCGTTTTCGCCCCAGGCGCAATGAATCTTCAACACAGGAATGCCATGAACGTCCACTCTTTCTTTGTCGAGTTCGACATAATTATTGTGATTTGGCAGGCACTCTCCATAACCAAAGAAAGTGAATTGCCAGGGTCCCGGCTGGCGTAACGACTTCTTGAACTCCGCGCCAAACGCGGCTTGCGCAATGGCTCGCTGCCATCCTTGTTGCTCAGCTCCTCCCTCAAAGCCGTATCCGCGTATGAACTCGGCTTGCTTCGTCTTGACGTTTCGAAATCGCGGCACATAGATTCCGTTGGGCCGTCTTCCCATCATCGTCCGGTTCTCATAGCCGGGAATCGTCCCCCTTGCTCCACCAGCTTTGATGTGGTCCATCAGGTTGTGGCCCAACTCGCCGCTTGAATTTCCCAACCCGTTCGGAAATTCCCGTGTGGAAGAGTTGAAAAGTATGCGGACAGATTCCAGTGCGGAGGCACACAAGAAAACAATCTTGGCGCGAAACTCGAATGTTGCTCGCGTGGTTGCATCGATTACCCGAACTCCTGAGGCTCTTCGTGTCCGCGGATCAAAAATGACGCTGTAGACGACACTGTGCGGTCGGAGCGTCATGCGGCCCGTCTTCTCGGCCGCAGGCAAGGTGGCGTTCAGACTACTGAAATAAGAACGGGTAATGCATCCCCGCTCACACGGACCGCAGTAGTGGCAGGCTGAACGGCCGCCGTGATCCTTAGTGAGAATCGCCGCCCGCCCGATGGTTAACACGCGATCACTGCCGAAGCGCTTCGCCATCGCGTCACGGACGGCCGTTTCGGCGCAGTTCAACTGCATGGGTGGTAAAAACTTACTGTCAGGTAGTTGAGCAAGTCCGAGCGCTTCGCCCGAGATCCCAATAAATTCTTCGACGTAATCGTACCAGGGAGCGATATCTGCATATCGGATGGGCCAATCAATCGCAATCCCATCATGAAGGTTAGCTTCGAAATCCAGGTCGCTCCAACGATAAGTCTGTCGACCCCAGACGATTGAACGCCCGCCCACCTGGCGGCCGCGAATCCAGCGGAAGGGCTTGCTCGGGTCGGTGGTGTAAGGATTGTCCGTGTCGCTTACAAAAAACTTCGAAGTCAATTCATCCCAGGCATAGCACAGGCTCTGGATGGGCTGATCTTCCCGGCCCCGCTGGCGATCCCCCATGCCTCGAAATTTCATTTCCCAGGGCGGAACGTGCTCTACGTAGTCTCGCTCGGGCACGATAGTGCGACCCGCTTCGAGCACGAGAGTCTTAAGTCCCTTTTCCGTTAATTCCTTCGCGGCCCAACCGCCGGTCATCCCGGAACCGATCACGATCGCGTCGTATGCGGTCTCATTTTTCACCGATTTGCCGCGGCCTCCTTGCCGGCTCCGGAATCGGCACACGCGTCGAAGTGATCCGGGATGATCTGATAATTCAACTCGGCGGTTGCGCCGGCTTCGGACGTGTAATAGCCAGTTAGTACCAGACTGCGTAGCGTGCGATAGAAGTTGTCGGGCAGTTTTGCGTCATCGCTCTCGGTTTGACTTTTCGTCAGCTCTGCATCGGCGAGCATCTTCGCTCCCAGTTCCGTAAGGATCTCAGCCTGCTGATCTGGCGAACATTCGACGAAGTCTGTGGTGAACCAATGTCGCGCCCGCGCATCAACGCCTGCCAACCCATCGAGAAACCGGGCACGCTGTTCGTCGGTATACCATTCGGTCACAATCAGGTCGATGAATGCGGGGACACCCGCGTCACGAGCTCCCGGCGTTTCAGTCCTGGGAATAATCATCTCCGCAATTGCGGTCACAGTTTCGTTCTGATGAGGACTCAATGTTCTGTGCCCGGCCTGCGTTTGCACGAGCGCGCGAGCATCCCGCAGAATCGAAAAAACACTCGGTGTGGTCAATCCCAGAGCGGTTCCGGTCGCCAGAAGCCGCAGCGCTGCACGTCTGTCCATAAGCAAATCCCAAGTTTCGGTAGCCTACCCCAGTGTGTACAAATCTTCAACTTTATCCCGGGTTCGCCGGTGCCGAATGAAGGCTCTTCTAGAGGAATCGTAATTTGTTCCGCTGCCCGAGCATGTATTCGACCTGCGCTTCAGCCGCGCATAGAAGACCAGCAGTGCACGGGGCTAAAGTCAATTGCCGGTAGAATAATGCAAATGCACGATTTTCCACTGGCCGTTCGTCTTGTACCAACCGTGGTGAAGCGCACATTCGAGCTCTCGTTAAGTCCGGTGATTACCGCTACTTCTCCGTAATGCCGGATCTCCTCCTCAACATTGGGAGATGGAACACCCACCGGGCCACGTCCCTGTACGCCAGCGATCTGCTCGGCTTTCGTCTGTGGCTTCTCGTTATTCGCAATCGCCTTGAAATCATCGGCCTCAATTAGAGAGAGGGTCTTGTCATCGCCGCCGAAGTACGCAGTCACCCACTTCTGTTCCACACTCTTCAAATCCGCGTCGTCTCCGGCGGCGGGTTTAGCAGCCACCTGGGCTAGCGTCGAACAGGCGAGAGCCAAAACTGAAGCAGTTATTGCAAGCCTCATATTTACTCCTTCCGGCACATTTCCGAACCTACGAGCCGTGTGCAACTCTTAGTTTTTTGAGAAGCTAACAATACTAGGAATATGACGGAAGAGAAACTGGCAAAACTTATGTCCGTGTCACCCACCTGCCCAGGTTGACATTCCAGACGACGCGAGTACGATATCGCCGCGACCTTATTTCTCGACAGGGCCTTCCTGAACCATGGAGCCCCAGGCGAGTTTGCATTATCATTCGCAACAATGAAGGCATGCCTGGAGGAGGACAATGAGCAAACCGGAAGGAAAAATTGACCGCAGAACGTTTCTGGCGGGATCCGCGGCGCTGATCGGATCCGCAGCCATTCCCAGGGCATCGTCGTACGCCCGGATTCTCGGTGCTAACGATCGGATTTCTCTGGCCCACATCGGCCCGGGAAACCGCGGCCAAGAACTGGCTTGGGTTATCGCCCAACACAAGACCACGCACAACGTTGAGATGACGGCAGTCTGCGATTTGTGGAACGTCCACCGCGAGAAAGCAGTTAAGGAGAACACGGGTTATTACGGTCGCGCGCCGCGCCCATATCAATATCTTGAGGATGTGCTCGCGCTGCCCGATATCGACGCCGTTGTCATCTCGACCCCAGAGCATTCGCATTCGCCCATTCTCAAAATGGCTGCGGACGTGGGCAAGGATGCGTATGTGGAAAAACCGATGGGAAACGTTCTCGCCGAAGCCAAGGCGGCTCGCGACGCGGTAAAGCAACACAACCGAATTGTGCAGGTGGGCACGCAGCATCGCAGCGAGCCATACCCACGCGCGGTTCATGACATTGTGCAGTCCGGGGTTCTCGGAGATGTCAGCAAGGTGGAAATCGTTTGGAACTATCACGGGCCTCGGTGGCGCGGGCGCCCGGAATCCAAACAAGTGCGCGAGCAGGACACCGATTGGCGCAAGTGGCTTATGACAAAGCCTGATCGTCCATTTGATCCGCAGGTTTATTGCGAATTTCGCTTATACAAGGAATTCTCCAGTGGCATTCCTGACCAGTGGATGAGCCATGCGACCGACCTCGTGCATTGGTTTATGAATGACAACTTTCCGCGCTCGGTCGTAGCAAACGGGGGAGTCTATGCCTGGCACGACGGCAGGGAAAATCCCGATACCTTCCAGGCTCTTCTGGAATACCCGAAAGGCTTTCTGCTCAGCTACTCGACCAGCTTCGGCAATGACGCGCCTTCCTTCACACGTTATATGGGCAAGAAGGCGACCCTTATCAACCACGGCGGCGAAGGCAGCCCGCGCTATAGTGTCGTCGAGGAGAAGGGTAATCACGAAGATAACCCAGATATTGATCAGCGCCGGCCGTCAAAATACATTCAACTGCCCCGTGATACCAAGCTTCCGCCCATGGGCCAGGGGGACCTGACTCTGGAGCACACGGCCAACTGGTTCGAGTGCATGCGCTCCCGCGAGCAGCCTCGTTGCACGGTAGACAATGGCTTCGCCCATTCTGTTGCCTGCATGATGTCCACGGAAGCCTACTGGTCAGGCAGGAAGCAATATTGGAATGCGACCACCGAGACGATTCAGGACCACCCCGTAGAAGGCTGATCTGTTCTTCGCCGGCGCGGGACAATTGAAAGTGGACTCACTTTACTTAGCGAGTGGGTCCACCTAATTTCTACCAGATCAACTTCAGAGCAAACTGCAGTTGGCGATTGGCCGC
>JBPYDQ010000941.1:0-5194 GCA_051986135.1 Terriglobales bacterium
CTCGCGTACCTCCGGCTTAGTCAGTAGGCCGAGCGGAAATAGAGTTTGACCCAGCTGCTCCTGGGTTAACCCAAAAAGGAAATAGGTCTGGTCCTTGGAATGATCCAGGGGCCTCTTAAGTAGCCAACGCCCAGACGCCTCGTCCCATTCGACGCGGGCGTAGTGTCCAGTAGCCAGCTTTTCAGCCCCAATTTGCCTGGCCACCAGGAGTAGCTGGTCAAACTTCAAGTGATTGTTGCAAAGGCTGCAGGGGATGGGCGTGCGCCCAGAAAGGTACTCGGCAACAAACGGGCGCACGACCTGGTCTTCGAACCGTCGTTCGTGGTTGACCAGGTAATATGGAATGCCGATGGCTTCGGCTACTCGACGAGCGTCGTAGACGTCGTCCAGAGAGCAGCAACGCCCCTGAACTGTCTCCGGCATGCCCTCGTGCCCGGCCATACGACGCTGATTCCACAGCTGCATAGTCAAACCGATAACGTTGTGTCCGTCGGCGCGCAGCAGGGCGGCGACAGTCGAGGAGTCGACTCCACCGGACATGGCGACGGCAATGGTCTCGATAGCCACGGTTAAAGCATTTTTTCGATCTTAGCCTTTAGATGCCGGCAAAGCTCTTTGCCGCCAAAAACCGATCCCAACTCGCTCGCGATGACACTTCAAGAAAAGGTAAAAACTCCGAGGTCTGGGAGCTAATAGCTTAAGGCTAAGAGCCAACAGCTTGCTTCCTATTGTAAACCGGAGACAGCGCGCGCAGGCGGGCCACGGTTTCAGGGATGAGGGCAAGAGCGTAATTGAGATCCTCAGACGTATTCTGCTTACCCAGGCTGAAGCGAACACTGGCTCGGGCACGTTCGGGTCGGAGGCCCATGGCCGTCAGCACGTGCGAAGGCTCGGTGGCACCGGACGAACAGGCAGCTCCCCCCGAAACTGCGAGCCCTCTCAAATCCAAAGCGATGACCAGGGCTTCGCCGTCAATCGAATCAAAGTAGAGGTTGGTGGTGTTGGGGACGCGGGGCGCGCCAGCACCGTTTATCCCCATGCTATCGGTGTTGCTTAATAAAGTTTGTTCGAGGCGATCGCGCATGAGGGCGATGTTTTCGATGGAGCCGTTGCCCAGGCCCTCTACAGCCATCTCCGACGCTTTGCCGAGGGCGACAATCCCGGGAACATTCTCGGTTCCAGCGCGACGCGAGCGCTCATGAGAACCTCCATACAAAATGGGCTGTAGGGCAGTTCCCTTGCGGACATAAAGCGCACCCACCCCTTTCGGAGCGTGAATCTTGTGGCCAGAAATCGAGAGCAGGTCACAATGGATCTTATTCACATCGATAATGGTTTTGGCGGCGGCTTGCACGGCATCGGTGTGGAAGTCGACGTTGGCATCTCGGGCAATTTTGCCAATTTCCTCCACCGGTTGCAGGACGCCGGTTTCATTGTTGGCCATCATGATGGTAATCAGCTTAGTGGCAGGGCGAAGAGCCCGGCGCACGTCGTCGGGATTGACCAGTCCATGTCCATCCACCGGGAGGTAAGTCACGCCGCATCCCAATTGCTCCAGGCGGTTGCAGGCGTGCAGGATCGCGTGGTGCTCCACCTCAGAGGTGATGATGTGATCACCCTCGGCGGCGGTTCCAAAGATGGCAAGGTTATCGGCTTCCGTGCCGCCACTGGTGAAAACAATTTCGCCAGCCGTCGAACCGAGCAGCCTGGCGACCGAGTCCCGCGCCCGATCCACCGCGGCCCGCGCTTGCTGCCCATCGCGATGGATTGATGAGGCATTCCCGTACTGTTCGAGCAGGTAAAACTTCATCGCTTCAAACACTTCGGGCAATAATGGGGTAGTCGCGTTGTTATCGAAGTAAACTCGCCGCATTCTTACTCAATTCTACGCTGCTCGAAACCTTGGCTGTTAGCTACTGGCGTGCGTCTACAGACGGGCACAACCCCGGTTCCGTTCGCTCCTCTCGGGATCACCTATCGGGAACGAGGACTCGGCGGTGGAGACTCGCCCGCCGGAGAACAGGAAAATAAGAGCTAACAGCTGATTCTGCTATCTCTTATCCATCGGCGTGTAATGCACCGGGTACTCCGGCCCGATGTATTCGGCGCGGGGGCGAATCAGTCGATTGTCCTCAAGCTGTTCGATCACGTGGGCTGTCCACCCGCTGATGCGGGAGACGGCGAACACCGGAGTAAACAGATCCACGTCGATGCCCAGCGTGTGGTAGGTCGATGCCGAATAAAAATCTACGTTAGCATTGAGCTTCTTCTCGGCCTTCATGAAGCTCTCGATCTTCTGTGAGAAATCAAACCATTTGGACTGCCCACTGGAATTGCCCAGGTCGCGGGACATTTGGCGAAGATGCGTGGCGCGCGGGTCTTCCGTGTGGTAAACGCGATGACCGAAGCCGGGGATCTTTTTTCTCTGCGCCAGCAGGCTCTTCACATATTCGACCGGGTCAGCTCCGCCGGCAGCGATAGCTTCGAGAATGTGGAACACGGCTTCATTGGCGCCACCGTGCAATGGCCCTTTCAGCGTCCCGATTGCCGAGGTGATCGCCGAGTGCATATCGGACAGGGTAGCGGCTGTGACGCGAGCCGCAAACGTGGAAGCATTCAGCTCATGATCGGCGTGCAGGATCAGAGCGATATCCAGGGCGCGTTCTGCCGTTTTCGAGGGGTGTTTGCCGGTCAGCATGAGCAGGAAATTGGCGGCGTGCGAAAGCGAGCGATCCGGCTCAACGACATTCAAGCCCTTACGTATGCGGTCGTATGCGGCGACGATCATGGGGAGCTGCGCGGTCAGGCGAATGGCCTTGTGAATGTTCGCCTCGCGCTCGTTATTCTTCTCCTCCGGATCGTAGAACGAGAGGGCAGAGACAGTGGTTCGCAGCACATCCATGGGCAGCGCCTGCTTCGGGGCCAGATCGAGGCGATGGATGATAGACGCATCGAGTTGGCGCTCTTGGGCGAGGCGGTGGCGCAGATCCTGCAATTCCGAGGGTGAAGGCAGATGGCCGAACCACAACAAATAGCAGGTCTCTTCGAAAGTGGAATGATTGGCGAGTTCGTGAATGTCGATGCCGCGATAGGCTAGGATTCCACTATCCCCGTCGATGTAACAAATACTGGAGGTGGTTGCGACTACCCCTTCCAAGCCTTTAGGGGCGTGGGTTACGCTCGACATAACGAATCCTCTCGGTGGTTTGGTTGCCGGCGGGCACGGGAGGACTGAACCTGCTGCCGCAACCAACTTTTATACGCTAAACGCCCGTAAGTTTCCAACCCCGCCTTTCCCTGCTCCTTTACGGAAGCGTAGACTGAGGGGTTTTCGCGCTGGGATCGGACCCCATCGTTGGATGCGGTTGCTCACCTCCGGAGATTGCTGATGAAACACACTCTTCTAGCGGCTGCTGTGTTCAGTTATTTCCTCGTCAGCCTGCCGGCTTCGGCCGACGAGGGCATGTGGCTGTACAACGCCTTTCCCAAGGACAAGGTCAAGGCCAAATACGACTTCGCGCCCACCCAGCAGTGGCTGGACCATGTCCGCCTGGGATCGGTCCGGTTCAACAATGGCGGTTCGGGATCCTTCGTATCAGCCGATGGCCTAACCTTCACCAATCATCATGTAGGCTCCGAATGTATTCATGATCTTTCGACTGGCGGCAAGGATTTTGTCCAGGCCGGTTTCTATGCCAAGACCCAGGCTGAAGAAGCAAAATGCCCCAATCTGGAGTTGAATCAACTGATTGGCATCGACGACGTCACTGTCAGGGTAAAAGCGGCGGCTAGGCCCGGGATGTCAGCTGCCGATCTGGCCCAGGCGCAGCGCGCCACTATGAGCGGCATCGAGAAAGAATGCGCCACCTCTACCGGCCTGCGCTGCGATGTGATTACGCTCTATTCCGGGGAAGTCTACAACCTTTACAAATACAAGAAGTACACGGATGTGCGCCTGGTGTTTGCCCCGGAATTTGACATTGCCTTTTTGGGTGGCGATCCCGACAATTTTAGCTATCCCCGTTATGACCTCGACATCTGCTTCTTCCGTGTTTACGAGAACGGTAAACCGGCGCATACCGGCCAATATCTGCGCTGGTCTACCGAGGGGGTCAAGGAAAACGAACTTATCTTTGTCTCCGGCAATCCGGGATCAACCGGACGCCTGCGCACCGTGTCGCAGCTGGAGTACTTGCGTGATGTGGACTATCCCTCGCGCCTGGATACCTTTAAACGACGCATAGCCCTCTTGGAAGAATTCGCGAGCCAATCATCGGAAAACGCGCGCCTTGCCCAGGAAGATATTTTTGGATATCAGAATTCGTTCAAGGCGCTCACCGGCTACAGATCCGGTCTTGAGGATAAAGACATCATGGCAAAGAAAGCAGCCGACGAAGCGAAGCTGCATTCTGCTTTCAAAGCCAAAAACCCGAATGCGCCGGATCCCTGGGAAGAGATTGTGGCCGCCATGAAGGTTCAGACCAAGATCTACAAGCCTTGGAGCTACCTTGAACGCATGCGCGGGTTCAACTCGCCGTTGGCACAATTTGCCCGCATCTTGGTTCGGGTTACCGCGGAAAAGGCAAAACCGAATGAGAAGCGCCTGCGCGAATATCGGGATTCGAACCTTCCCTCGCTGGAGCAACAGCTCTTTTCCACTGCCCCCGTCTACAAAACACTGGATATAGTCACGCTCGCCGATTCGCTGGCGGAGATGCAGGAGGCACTTGGCCAGGACAATGCCGCCGTGCGCAAGGCGTTGGGCGGAAGGACGCCGCAGGAAGCGGCGAAATACCTCATCGAGAACACGAAGCTGGCGGATTTGGATTTCCGAAAGCAGCTCTACCAAGGCGGAACAGCCGCAGTTCAGTCGTCCGACGATCCATTGCTTCGACTGATGCGCGCTATCGATCCTGATGCTCGCGATCTTCGCAAACGATATGACGACGAAGTCGATGCCGTGGAACGGCAGAATGGCGCAATTATTGCCCGCACCCGCTTTGCTAAGACCGGCTTTACCGAACCGCCGGATGCCACATTCACTCTTCGGCTCAGTTATGGTCCGGTAAGGAGCTACGAAGAGAACGGTAAGCACATCCCGTACCTCACCACCATCGGCGGCGCTTTTGAGCATGCCACCGAGCACGGAAACAAAGCGCCATACCGACTGCCCGAAAGCTGGATAAAGTCCAAG
>JBPYDQ010000942.1:0-4452 GCA_051986135.1 Terriglobales bacterium
TTCTGCGCTGTAACGCTACAGCTCATCCGACCGTCGCCTGGACCTTGCAGCACTTTCGTGAGGCAGTTCCCAACGCCCTCCGCGGGCTGCACCGTGAATATTGGTTGGAGAAATGGCTGGGTGAGGCCGGATGATGTTTTTGCGGAGACAGCCAGGAGATGAGTCCATGAACAATCAAGTCTTTGAACGTCAGGACCTTAGCAAAATCCCCGAGCATCGTGCGTGACTCCTTGAGACGTACCGCTCATCGCCACTCCCCCGGCGAATGTGTATTCGCAGATTTTGGCCCATCGTACCGACATTCGGTAATGTTAAAAATGGCTAATGTCATGTTCGCGAAGGACACGGCGTAGTATCAGGTCCGCACCCCGGATGCGGGGTGCACCCCAAACTAGGTTGTCCCGGCTGATCCTGGGGATCAGGTCGCGGACAGAGCCGGGAGCCTGTCGAATCAGAAATCAACAATTCGACAACAAAATTCGAAAACCTCCCCGGTTTCTAATCGAAAAAACAGATAGATCCAAGCTGTTATTCGCTTAGCAAGGGGGATGCTGATGGTTGACCCTTGCTTATCTACTTGCCTACAATGCATGTAGTCCATGAAAGTCATGGTGATCCGTAGCATGTCCCGGATTTTGGCAAATTCGAATCGAATCACCGACGTGGGCTTACGTGTGCTGGAACTCCTGCTTAGCGTGGCCATTGTTGGCCTGGTGCTTGCACCCAGAGGATCCGGCGGATGAGTTAGGCAAAATCAAGTTTCTGAACAGGGCCATCATCCACCAAAGATGACGGCCTTTTTGCTTTTGGGTGGACAAAAAGCCCTAATGGGCGGCGGAGGAATGAAAGTGTCAGGATGGGAACATATCAAGATATTCGACACCACGTTGCGCGACGGCGAACAAGCTCCCGGTTACAGCATGCGTAAAGATGAGAAGCTGCGCATGGCCCGCCAGCTGGATCGTTTGGGCGTGGACGTGATCGAGGCGGGATTTCCGATCGCCTCGCAGGGAGATTTCGAGGCCGTGCAGGCCGTGGCTGCTGCGGTTCGGCGACCGACTATCGCCGCCTTGGCGCGCTGCTGCAAGGAAGACATCGAGCGCGCCTGGCAGGCCGTTCAGAAGGCGGCCCATCCCCGCGTTCACGCTTTCCTCGCAACTTCCGACATTCACCTTCAGCACAAATTAAAGATCTCCCGCCAGCAATGCCTGGAGCAGGCGCGCGATGCTGTGATCCTGGCGAAATCTCTGTGCGAGGATGTGGAATTCTCACCCGAAGATGCGACCCGTTCCGATCCAAAATTCCTATACGAAGTTCTCGAGGCCGTAATCGAGGCTGGTGCCACCACCGTCAATATCCCCGACACGGTTGGCTTCACCACGCCGTCCGAGTATGCAGATCTGATTCAAACCATCCGGTGCCAAGTCCGCGGAATAGTACGCGTCATGATGTCCGTCCATTGCCACAACGATCTGGGCCTCGCCGTGGCCAATTCGCTGGCTGGCATCGCAGCCGGCGCTCGGCAGGTGGAGTGCACAATCAACGGCATTGGCGAACGCGCCGGCAATGCGTCACTCGAAGAAGTTGTGATGGCTATGCGTACCCGTCCCGACCGTTATCCCTACGATACGGCCATCGCTGCTGAGCAGCTCTTTCCATCCAGCCAGTTGTTGACTGACATTACTGGAGTCGCTGTCCAGCCAAACAAGGCCATCATCGGACGTAACGCTTTTGCCCACGAAGCCGGCATTCACCAGGACGGGATGATAAAAAACCCCCTAACTTATGAGATCATGACACCTCAGTCGGTGGGCGTTCCGAAGGCGCGCCTGGTTTTGGGCAAGCACTCCGGGCGCCACGCGCTCGGGTTGCGCTGCGAACAACTGGGATTCGACTTGAGCCTTCGCGAGCTCGATGAGATTTACCGCGAGTTTATTGTGCTGGCGGACAATCTCAAGACCGTCGAAGATGGGCTTATTTTGCGGCTGATCGAGGACCGGCACAAGCTCCATATGTTGGGTGCGGCAGCGCAGGCGAACGTCGCTCGCCGAGCAAGGGACGCCCGGCTTATGCCATTGCCTCCAGCTTCGGAGCACGAGCGTGAGCAGGACGACTATCTCTGGGGTGTCTGAGCCTCAGTGTCCAATGAGGAAGTGATAAAGATGAAGAAAACCGGAGCCCAGATTCTCTGGGAATGCCTGGAGCGCGAGGGTGTGAAGCATGTCTTTGGCTATCCCGGCGGAGCGATTCTGCCCGCTTACGACGCACTGAAGCATAGCAGTATCCATCACATCCTGGTGCGTCACGAGCAAGGCGCCACTCACATGGCCGACGGGTACGCCCGCGCTACCGGTGGAGTAGGAGTTGCAGTGGCAACATCGGGTCCGGGTGCGACCAATATGGTGACGGGGATCGCCACGGCCATGCTCGATTCCTCGCCGATCGTCTGTATAACTGGCCAGGTGGGGAGCAAGCTGATCGGTTCCGATGCGTTCCAGGAAACCGACATTACTGGTGTCACGCTTCCCATCACCAAGCACAACTATTTGGTAACCCATGCGGACGAAGTCGCGCCCACGGTTCGCGAGGCATTCTATGTGGCACGCTCCGGTCGCCCCGGTCCGGTTTTGATAGACGTCACCAAAGATGCTCAGCAGCTATCCTGCGAGTTCGATTGGGAAGCGGCTAAACCGCAGTTGCCGGGTTATCGCCCCGATCTCTCGCCTGCTCTGCACGAATACAAGCACGCCCTGGAGCTCATTCGCAAGTCCAAGCGCCCCGTGATCCTCGCCGGTCATGGCATCCTGGTCTCGGGTGCTGAAGTCGAAGTGCGTGAGTTGGCCGAGCGCACTGGAATTCCAGTTGCCCTCACTCTGCTTGGGCTCGGTGCATTTCCAGCATCGCATCCTCTGAATCTAGGAATGATGGGCATGCACGGCGAAGCCTGGGTGAATCACACCATTCAGGATGCGGATCTCCTAATCGCGCTGGGAATGCGTTTCGACGACCGCGTTACCGGCAACCTCAAGACCTACGCGCCCAATGCGAAGAAGATCCACGTAGAAATTGACCCTGCCGAAATCAATAAGAACGTCAAGGTTGATGTTGCACTGGTCGGCGACCTCCGGGAGGTTCTGCACGAACTTCTACCAAAAATGGAAACAGTCGACCGAGCCGAATGGCTCCTTCATATCGATCGCCTGAAGGGTGATTCCGCCGTTCGAGATATTCAGAATCTTCCTGATACCGGCCATCTCTATGCCGCACACGTGATAAATGACCTCTGGCGCGAGACCCGCGCGGGCGACACGATCGTGGTCACGGACGTCGGCCAGCACCAGATGTGGGAAGCGCAATACTACAAGCACGAGCACCCGCGTTCGCTGATCACCTCTGGAGGACTAGGCACGATGGGATTCGCTCTACCGGCCGCGATCGGCGCGAAGGTCGCGCGCCCCGAAGCCGAGGTTTGGGTCGTCGTCGGTGATGGCGGTTTTCAGATGACCATGTCGGAGATGGCCACCATCGTCCAGGAGAACCTGAAAGTTCACATCGCAATCATCAACAACGGCTATCTCGGCATGGTGCGTCAGTGGCAGGAGTTTTTCTACGAGCGCAATTACCAGGCGACGCCCTTGCTGAATCCGGATTTTTGCAAGTTAGCGGAAGCGTATGGCATCCGGAGTATGCATGTGAAGCAACGCTCCGAGGTCGTACCTGCGGTGCAGTTAGCGCGCCAGCTCGACGGGACGGTCCTGATTAACTTTCATGTTGAGCAGGAAGACACAGTTTATCCCATGGTCGCAGCCGGGTCGGCTTTGCATGAAATGATTCGCCGTCCCAGCGCGATCGTAGAAACAGCTAATGACGAGTAGCCCTGCATGCTGAATATATTCGTTGTCTACGTCGAAAACAAGCCCGGGGTTCTGACCCGGGTTGCCTCGTTGTTCCGTCGCCGAGCCTTCAACATCGATTCGCTGACTGTGGGTCGTACCGAAAAGCCGGAAGTCTCGCGCATGACCATCACCGTCGACGCCGATTACGACCAGGCCCGCCGTATCGAGGCTAATCTCTATAAACTGGTCAACGTGCTGCTGGTGGAGAACATCACCAACGAAGCCGCCATCGTGCGTGACCTGGCCATGATCAAGATCGCAGCCAAACACGAGCAACGCTCGCACGTGCTCGAGCTGGCGAGCGTCTTTCGCGCGCGCGTCGTGGACGTTGCCCCGGAATCTCTGACCATCGAAATTACTGGCGCCGAGGATAAGATCGACGGCCTGCTGGAAGTTTTACATCCCTACGGTGTTTTGGAAATGGTACGCACCGGTATCGTGGCAATGCGGCGAGGGAGCAAGTCTTCCACAGCTATTGCAAGCAACGGATTCACGAAAGCCGCTGCAGCCGGCGAAGAAGACGTTTCGTACTCGGTCTGAAGATAACTGGATAGCG
>JBPYDQ010000943.1:0-4110 GCA_051986135.1 Terriglobales bacterium
GCGGCTCCTGCACCCCAAGAACCTGCGGCCGAGCCTGCACGCGAGCCCGTGCCAGCAAGGACAGTTCGCGAGCAACTGGAGCGCGTGGTGAACAGCCCTGGCTTCGTTTCCTCAGCCCGGCTCACCCGGTTTCTGACCCACATTGTGAATCGGATCATCGATGGAGACCTCGATAGCCTCGAGGAGTTCTCGATCGCCATGGCGGTCTTCGACCGCTCGGCCGATTACGATCCGAACATCGATGCGATTGTACGGGTCGAGGCTCGCCGTCTCAGATCCCAAGTTGAAGGCGTATTACGAGGAAGGCCCGGCAGGAGCGATCCCGTCCTGATTGGATTGCGGCCGGGCAGTTATGTACCGATCTTCCGCTGGCTTCAAAGAGGGCCACAAGGGAAAGGAACCGGCACTAGCATCCAGACTCGCCGTGCATCGATTGCCGTGTTGCCGTTTGTGAACATGAGTCCGGAGCCGGAGCAGGACTATTTTTTGCGACGGGATCAGTGATGAAATCATCAACGCACCCACGCGCGTTTCGGGACTGAACGTGATTGCGCGGGCCTCGGCCTTCCAGTTCAAAGGTGTGGCGGTTGACATCCGGGAAGTGGGCCAGCGTCTCGGTGCCGATCTCGTGATCGAGGGAAGCGTCCGGAAAGCGAGGATGCAAGTGCGGATCGCGGCCCCACAATAAGGGGAGGCGGCGCGAACGGCTACCCGCGATGATTCCTCGAAACAGAACCTCTTCGCTGAACCCCGTCTGTACGGCACCATATAAAAGGGGCATGGACAACGCCATTCCGGTCCCCCAGAACAAGAAATGCCCCCCTGAGGTGAGCCGGGTTTCGCAAATGCAGCAGGTGCTGGCAACCAGAAAACAATGAGAGCGGCCTCAACTAACCCAACTGGGAAGCAGTAGCCCAAGAAACGGTATTCACTTCGTCGCAGTCCGACCCGTGCCGCGGTCACTCTAATTCGCTCCCTGAAGCGCCACCTGCGATAGACAAAATAGATGCTGAACAGGAGAACCGCGAATACAATGAGTGGGGCGGTCAAAAGCACGAGTTCCGAATGCGCTTGGCTCAAGGACCACGACCACCCCGAGCGGGTTCGGATCACGATGGCCAAGCAGGGTTTTCTTGTTAGCATTTCTGTGTGAGCTTCCTGGCCAACGAAGGGCACCGTTCCGGCGCTCTTATGCTAAAGCCAGTTGCCGATCGAGACTTCTCATACTTCTTCTGATAGAACTTGCGCATCCGCGGACAGTTGTTGGAAGATTTCGCAGGAAGGCCGTGATGTTGAACTCTCCAATGGGCCGTTTCTCTCGATGTGCACGCCGGGCCACCGTATTCGTGCTGATCTTCGCGTTGGCGGGACCGACGGCATTTGCGAACGTCGATCCCAAAAAGGGGCGCGTTACCACAAATCCGACCAGCGGAAACAGCTACACCATCGAGCGGGAGGTCGCAATCGGGCGTCAGGCGGTAGCGGAAATCGAAAAGCAGTTACCGCTGTTATCGCCCGATCACCCAGCTTCGAAATACATTGACAGCTTGGGGCGCAAGCTGGCCGCAAACGCTCCTGGCTATCAATTTCCATTTACGTTCCGGATCGTACAGCAGAAGGACATCAACGCGTTTGCCTTGCCCGGCGGGCCGATTTACATCAACATCGGAACAATTCAGGCGGGCAGTGAAGCGGAGGTGGCCGGAGTTCTGGGGCACGAAATCGCACACGTGGTGATGCGCCACTCCACACGCCAAGCGTCGCGCCAGGCGCGGGCATCGGTGCCATTGGCGATCTTGAGCGGTGTGGTGGGCTCGACCGTTGGAGGATGGGCAGGATCGCTGGCGCAGATGGGCATCTCGGTTGGGGCAAACGGCGTGTTTACCAAATACTCGCGTGACGCCGAAAGGGAAGCAGACATGGTAGGCGCGCAGATTATGTATGACACAGGGTTCGATCCTAATGCCATGGTTACCTTCTTTCAAAAGCTCCAGCAACAAAGCGGTGGCGGGGGTGCCCCAAGTTTTCTGGCGTCGCATCCTGATCCGGGGGACCGGGCCAAAAACGTTGCTAGCATCCTTTCTCGTTTTCCCCCCAAGGTCTTCCAGCAAGGTGACAGCCCGGAGTTCGTTGCAGCCAAGAACGCGTTGTCGAACCCGAGAGCCGAAGCGCCGGGGCGGAACGCGGCCGAGTCGGCAGTCCCGGCGTTGCACCGTTTGCGAAGGAATGAGCTCGCAGCAAAGAATTTCACGACCTACGAGCACGGGGCCTTTCGCGTCTCTTACCCAAGTAACTGGCAGTTGAGGGGCGACCGAAACACCGCGTTGACTCTGTATCCTGCGGGTGGTGCGTCGGCGGAATCGGTTGCCTACGGAGCGGTCCTGAGCGGATTCACTCCCGAGCGTGGCAGCAATCTCGATGAAGCCGTCGGTCAACTGGTCGCGGCGATCCAGGATACCAATCCAGGGTTGCGACCGATCGGTCATCCGGCGAACATCTCCGTCAATGGGCGGCCAGCAAAACAGCTAGCGTTGCTGGGCAACTCGCCGGTGCAGGAAAATGGGCAACCCATCCCGGAGCGGCTTAGCCTGGTGGCCTTTCGGGGGAAAGGCAACCTGGTCCTTTACATGATTTTCATCGCGCCCAATGACGACTTTGACAAGTTGCTTCCGGTCTTTGACCGGATGATGCAGAGCTTCGTGCTGCGCGAGTAGAGCGTTTTCTCGTCGTGCAGTAGTACTACCAGCGCAACGAGAGACCAGTAAGAAGTGGTGAATGGCGTTTTAGCCACTTCTTGGGAGTCCCTCCTTGTTTTCCCGAGGACCACACGGCCCCTGTGTTCGGGACCGACTTCGATTTTAGGCACAACAAGCACAAACACCGTTGCTGGTTTGGCCGATTTCCGCGTTTTGCGAGCCCAATCCTTGCCTTTTCACGGTTCTTAATTCGAGGGACGAATTATGGCCGTTGCTTCCGACTTGACATGAGGGACTTCGAGATCGTCTTCAAGAAACGCAAACGGAAGATACTTGTTGCTCGGCCGACCAATCTACATCAGCCTTCCGTGTGGTCGTGCTAACGCGCCCTCGACTATGCGGCAGTTAATCTATCGAATCAGGGCTAGGCGGAAGCCATGAAAAAGTCGGTTTATATTGGCGAGCAAGTCGGGCCCGCTTGCGAGAGCCCGACTCCCATCAAGAGATGAAAATGGACCCGGGGCAGTCGGTCTCAGGAATGTCAACGCGGCTCTCATTGAGGTATCGGGGGCACAGATATCTCATCGGATGCTGGGTTGAACTCGGGCAGCATGCGCGACTTGGCGCGAAACAGGTGATATCGCTCAAAAGCAACATCGTTCAGCATCGTCGCATAGGGTCCATACGTTCTGAAGCTTTCATCCCATTCCGTTAGAACTGTCACGGATCTCCCTCTCGAAATGGAGACGCTCCTCACAGGGCAGATGTAGTTCTTGCCTCCGATTTCGACCGGGCCATATTCGATCATGATGTCGGACCGGACAAGCGGCGTGGTTGATTTCAGGTCTGCCACCAGTTCCAAGCGAAGGATGGCTCCGCTCGCCGGGTCGATCGCGATCTGGCCGTGATACCCGACGGTTTCTTCGAAAGGACTGGTTCCGTCGCCGTCTGGAAGACAGCAGGCGCCCACTTGATAACGCGATTTCTCCGCTGGAATCTGATAGACAAATACCGCCTGAGACCCGCCCGCGCCCGGTTCCCAGTGGTTCCAGGTCAAACCATTGGTAATGGCGTCGGTGACAGCGCGGAGAAGGGGTCCGAACACACCATAGGTGAGTAAATACCCGTCTTCCGCTTTGCCCTTTTTCCATGTCGCTCCGCCCGAATCGACGACCTCCTTGCCACTGCGGTAGAGCACTGTTGCTTTGGAGCTGACCGCGACATGCAGTGGCCGGTATTCGACCGGGGTACTCGCGTCAAAATATTGGGGAGTTTCCTCATAGCGAACCGTAGTCCGCGTCGCGTAGAAGTCCGGCAACTTGTGAATCGTCTTGTTCAGGTAATCGACGGCTAGCGAGATCATGCTTCTCTGCGCACTTTCGTCGGGCGAAACGTCGGCAGGGACCTCGGCCGG
>JBPYDQ010000944.1:0-10603 GCA_051986135.1 Terriglobales bacterium
AACCGCAACCCATCGCGAACTTACTCCAAGTAGATTCGAGGCCTGCTGGCCTTTTGGTACTCTCCCCGACCGGACCTATTGCGGTACACTGTCGAGCGAAGCTGATTTCAGCGGACAAAGTTTTAGATGGAGGCTCCCATGCGCTCGTGTCTTATTACACTCGGCCTCGCCTTGTTCTTGGCTGTAGCCATGCCCGCCTGCAGCAAACAGCCCGCTGATACGACCAGCAGCACGAATAATCCCGGCGCCTCAAATGCTCCCAATAACGCCAATGCGGCAAACTACGCTGCCCAGCCGGAGGCTGCACCCAGGGCGGAACGGGTAAAGGCTGAACTGAAACCAGTGGTCGTTCCCGCCGGCACGGTCCTGACCGTCCGCATGGGCGATCGTGTAGGCTCAAAGATCAGCCAGCCGGGTCAGAGTTTCTCCGCCACCTTGGCCCAGCCGGTTGAGGTCGAGGGCAAAACCGTAATTCCCGCCGGCGCCAGTGTTTCCGGTGTTGTGGCCGATGCGAAACCGCTGGGGCGCTTCAAGGGAGGCGCAGCACTCGAACTTAAGCTCACCTCTATTTCCATTCACGGAACCGATCGCCCGATCGAGACTTCTGCTCTAACGCGTACCGGGAAAGGAAAAGGGAAGCGTACGGCTGTGCTGGCGGGCGGCGGGGCGGGTCTGGGAGCGCTTATTGGTGGCCTGGCCGGCGGGGGCAAGGGAGCAGCCATTGGCGCACTGGCTGGCGCGGGCGCCGGTACTGGCGGTGCTGCCTTCACTGGCAACAGGGACATTGTTATCCCGGCGGAATCAGCCCTCGGCTTCACCCTGTCCCAGCCGCTCGAAATCAGGTAAGGCTGTTGTCGGTTGTGCTCGAACAGAATCCCCGACGATCTCGGGGATTTGCTATTTCGAGTTAGACCACATGTATATGGAAGTCGATTCGAGGTGACCACTGAGAGCTAAAAACCAGGAGCTGAGTACTGCTTTACCGCGTTTTCGATTTCTGACCTTTGATTGTTACGGAACCCTGGTCGACTGGGAAACCGGCATTCTGGGTACGCTTCGCCCAATTCTTCTCAACCACGGCAAAGAAATGGGAGACCCGCAGCTACTGGAATGGTACGGTGAATTCGAAGCGCAGGGAGAAGAGCCGCCCTTTCACTCTTATCGAGAGGTCCTTGCTGGGGTGGTGCTCGCTTTCGGCCGCCGCCTGGGATTCACGCCGAGCCGCGAAGAACAAGCATCCTTGGCCCTTTCGCTCAAAAACTGGAAGCCTTGGCCCGATACAGTTGCAGCGCTTCACCAGCTCAATAGGAAATTCAAACTGGCGATCTTATCGAACATCGATGACGACCTGTTTACTTCCACCGGCCGCAAGCTCGAAGTTCCCTTCGAGGAAGTAATCACTGCCCAGCAGGCCCGTTGTTACAAGCCGTGCCCGGATCTATTCCGCTTGGCGCTCGGACGCCTCGGCACCTCGCCCGACCAGGTCCTACACATAGCGCAAAGTGTTTATCACGACCTGGTGCCGGCAAAGTCGCTGGGCATGGCCACGGTGTGGGTAAATCGGCCGTCAGCCCGTCCGGGCGTGGGAGCAGTCAAACCAAGCGCAGCCAGGGGGGACTGGGAGGTCCCGGATCTGGCAACTCTGGCCGCGGCTGTCGACTAGAGCTGCCTGGTCTGCTAGGCACTGGCGGGCACGCTCACAATCTTCTTCTGAATAGCATAGGTCACGAGCTGCGCCTTATTGTGAATGTCGAGTTTGCGCATGAGGTTGAACTTGTGCGCTTCGACGGTTTTAGCACTGAGCCCGAGCATCTCTGCCGTTTGTTTGACCGAATTGCCTTCCGCCAGGAGCTTGATTACTTCGCGCTCGCGCGGTGTAAGGATATCGGACTGCCTTCGTGCGGGGCGGCCATTGACGCGCAAATCCTCCACCACTCTTCCCAGCAATCGAGTGCTGAAGTAGGTTCCACCATGATAAACCTCGCGCACGGCAGCAAACAGTTCCGGTACTGGCGTGTCCTTCACCACGTAACCGGCCGCGCCCGCATCGAAACACTTCAGCATGTAGTCCTCATCCTCGTACATGGTCAGAAAGATGACTTTAGTCAAGGGGAACTCTTTGCGAATAATCCGCACCGCGTCGAACGACGACAAGCCGGACATGCCGATGTCCAGCAGCACAATGTCCGGGCGAAACTCCCGGACTTTCTCCAATGCTTCCGCAGCCGTCCCGACGTCGGCGACCACATGGAAGTCGAATTCGCCTTCCAGCAAACGTCGTACCCCTTGACGGAGCAGAACGTGATCATCTACCACCAGGCATCTGATTTTATTCATCGTTACACCTGTGATCCGATTAGCCAGAAAATTTCTGGAAGCACCACTGCGCAGCAAAAGGTTGCTGGGGTACAGGACCTCCGAACGGAATTGTAAACATTCTCGCCGCAACGCGCTACCGGCAAACCATTCAGGGCCATCCAGGAACTCTGCATTGCGGCATTGGCGGGCGGATCAGATACAATTCATGATTTCACATGCTGCGCTACTTCACAACTGGGGAGTCCCATGGGGAAGCGCTGGTTGCCGTCCTTTCCGGCATGCCTGCCGGCCTGAAGATCGATCAGACATTTATGGATCGGGAATTGTGGCGGCGGCAACAGGGGTATGGCCGCGGGGGACGCATGAAGATTGAACGAGATAGCGCGCATATTCTGTCCGGCGTGCGTCACGGCATCACCATCGGTTCCCCCATCTCCGTGTTGCTCGAAAACAAGGACTGGAAGAATTGGCAGGAATCGCTCCCCGTTAGCGAGGGTGATCCGGACAAGCATAAGCCGGTAAAATCGCCGCGTCCTGGCCATGCCGATTTAGCAGGTGCCCTGAAATATAATTTCCCGGAGGCCCGTTACATTCTGGAACGTGCTTCGGCCCGTGAATCTGCTGCCCGGGTCGCCGTAGGCGCGATTGCCAAGCTGTTTCTCGAGGAATTGGGAATTCAGGTTCTAAGCCATGTGATCGCCGTCGGGAGCGCCAGCCTGGCCGATGTCGAAGTACCTTGGCAAGAAATCGTACCTATTGCCCAGCAAGACGAAATCCTGCTGAGTTGCGCCGATACAGAAACCGAACAGCGCATGAAGGCAGAGGTAGACAAGGCCTTGAGAACGGGAGATTCGGTGGGCGGCATTTTTGAAGTGGTGGCTCACGGTGTACCGCCCGGGCTGGGCACATATGCACAGTGGGATGAACGTCTGGACGGGCTGCTGGCCGGCGCGGTGATGTCCCTGCAGGCCGTGAAAGCAGTCGAAATCGGCGTCGGCGTCTCCGCCGCGGTTTCGCCTGGCTCAGCCGTGCATGATGAAATAGTCTATGGGGCAAGGAGCGGCCACACTGGCTTTTCTCGACGCAGCAATCATGCCGGTGGCATCGAGGGCGGTATTTCTAACGGCCAGGAGATACGCCTCCGCGGTTACCTTAAGCCGATCTCGACTCTGCGCCGCCCCCTGCAATCGGTCGATTTTGCCACCCGCGAACCGGTCAAGGCCGCCTACGAACGATCGGATGTCTGTGTGGTTCCGGCCGCCGGTGTCGCGGCGGAGGCCATGGTCGCCCTCACCCTCGCCCGCTCGGCGCTGGAGAAATTCGGCGGCGATTCCATGGGCGAGACCTTGCGAAATTTTCATGGCTACTGCCAGCAGATAAAAAACTACTGAATGATTTATCCCATCGTTAAATATGGCGATTCGGTGCTCGAGACACCGGCGGCACCCGTCAAAGTGTTTGACGGAGATTTGGAAAAACTCGTGGCAGACATGTTCGAATCCATGTATACCGCCCACGGCGTGGGTTTGGCCGCGCCCCAAATCGGCATCTCCAAGCGGCTGGCAGTAATCGATATCAGCTTCAAAGAAGATCCCGAAGCTAAGCTGGTGCTGGTGAATCCGAAGATCATTCACACCGAGGGGCGGCAGAGCCAGAATGAGGGCTGCCTCAGCATTCCTGAATTTCGCGAGCCGGTCACGCGCCCGCGTAAAGTCACCGTCCGCGCTCAAGATCTGCACGGCAACTGGTTCGAGAAAACCGGGGAGGATCTGCTGGCTCGTGCCTTATTGCACGAGACGGATCATTTAGAGGGCAAGCTCTACATCAGCCACTTGAGCGCGTTGAAGCGCGATCTGATGAAACGCAGGATCCGGAAGCTGATGAAAGCTGGAGAATGGTGAGATCGGGCGCTGCGATGACCCGACCTCTCAATCTCGTCTTCTGTGGCACACCGGCGTTCGGCGTTCCCACCCTCGAGAAGCTCCGAGACGCTGGATGCAAGATCCATCTAGCCGTCACCCAGCCTGACAAGCCATGCGGGCGCGGTCTGGAGCTCGCTCCATCTCCGGTGAAAACACGGGCAGCCCAATTGGGGATTCCGATCGCCCAACCCGCAACCATTAAGAACAACGAAGATTTCAAGTCGCAGCTTGTCGCCATCAACCCCGACGCGATCATCGTGGTCGGCTATGGTCGCATCATTCCCCAATGGATGATCGACCTCCCGCCGCTAGGCAACCTCAACCTGCACGCCTCGCTGTTGCCGAAGTACCGTGGCGCTGCTCCGATCCAGTGGGCCATCGCCAACGGCGAGACCACAACCGGTGTCACCGCCATGCGCATCGACGCCGGCCTCGATACCGGCGACATCCTCCTGCAGCGCGAGATACCAGTGGGTGGCGAGGACACGTCGGTTTCCTTGATGCCGCGATTGGCTGCGATCGGTGCAGACTTGATGGTCGAGACCCTTCAAGGACTCCAGGACGGACGGGTACACCCGCGCCGGCAGGATGACACGAGAGCCACTCTGGCGCCGATCCTCCGAAGAGAAGATGGTCTCATCGACTTCCATCGCACCGCATCGGAAATCTACAATCGCCTGCGCGGCTTTCAGCCCTGGCCCGGTGCCTACAGCTCACTCCGCGGAAAGCACTTTCAGATCCATTGGGCGAAGCCCACGGACTTGGAAGCGAGTCTGGCGCCAGGCGAACTCCGTCTGCAACATGGCAAACTTGTAGTCGGTTGCAGCTCGACGACCGCATTGCACTTGATCGAAGTCCAACTGGAAGGCAAAAAACGCGTTTCCGGCTCCGATTTTGCGCGCGGCTACCGACTAGCGCCCGGCGAACAGTTGGCCGAAATGAAGGGCAGAACGCCAGATCGGTCGCCGTCCGTGTAAATCCGTGGCCCGAGCGGCGGTGCTCAATCTGCGCCCTGAACGCTATTGCAATCCGAATCCTCAAGTCGCGACCGCGTCTCTCCCGCCCGCATCGCCGCCTTCGACATCCTTCTCCGTGTCGCCCGCGAGGACGCATACGCCTCCGAACTGCTCCACTCCGCACGCTATTCCTCTCTGTCCCCGGCTGACAGCCGCCTAGCCACCGAAATCGTCATGGGTGTCCTCCGCTGGCGATCGCGCTTGGATGACAAAATCTCCGCCTTCTCCGCCCTACCGCTCCGTAAGCTGGACCCGGAAGTCCTGGAATCCCTGCGAATCGCCGCCTACCAGCTTCTCTATCTCGACCGCATTCCGGCCAGCGCTGCGGTCAACGAAAGCGTCGAGCTGGTGAAACGAGCCCGGAAAAAATCAGCCGCTCCTTTGGTCAACGCCGTCTTGAGGAAATTTTCGAAACGCGGCTTCCGATCAGAAGTGCCTGGCGATGAACAGGCCAGCTTAGCCCAGCAGTTCGCTCATCCAGCCTGGCTTGTCGCCCGCTGGATCCGTCAATTCGGCATCGAAGCCAGCGCAGGCATTTGTTCCTATAACCAGCAGCCTCCGCCGACGGCGCTTCGTCTAATAGTTTCGACAGCCGACGAGGAGTTGCGCGACGCGGGAGTCCCGATCGCTCCCGGCGCGCTGCTCTCCCACGCCAGAATCGTGAAGGCCGGCGATATCACTCGTAACGCCGCTTTCAAGAAACTCCGGGTCGCCATTCAGGATGAAGGCTCGCAATTAGTTGCGGCCCTGGTCGGGCGGGGATCGCGAATCCTTGACTGCTGCTGTGCTCCAGGTGGCAAGACCTCCATTCTGGCCGAGCGCAATCCCGGCTCGCTAATTGTGGCAGTCGAGTTGCACGCGCATCGCGCGCGACTGACTCGCGAGCTGGTTTCTCAACAGAATGTCAGGGTAATCACCGCGGACGCCCGCAATCTTCCAATTGCCATCGAGTTCGACCGTGTCCTGGTTGATGTGCCTTGTTCGGGCACGGGGACCCTGGCGCGCCACCCGGAAATCAAATGGCGACTGCGACCGGAAGATCTTGCCGACCTGGCGGCGCGCCAGCTTGCGATTCTGCGGTCTGCAATGCAACACGTGGCTCCTGGCGGCCGATTGGTGTATTCCTCATGCTCATTAGAGCGGGAAGAAAACTCGAATGTAATCGACGAGGCCCTGGTGAACAGCAGCGATTTCACTTTGATGGACATTCGCCAGGAACTCGAAAATCTGCGTGTTCGTGGCGATCTCATCTGGCCCGATGTTAGTTCGCTTGCCGATGGCGCATATCTCCGGACAACTCCCGGTATTCACCCCTGCGACGGTTTCTTTGCAGCCATTCTTGTCCGGGGCTGAAACCAGAGATTGGAGCGATTGCGCGAGGATGGAGCAGGCCTTCAGACCTAGGCAGAACGCGGGATCAGCCAGACATTAGGTTCACCTTTCCACACTAGTATTTTCACACTATTGATCCTACCTACCCCCTGCCTATAATCGCGGCACTCTCGTTGGGGTGAAAATCCGGTTCTCCCGAAATTCATATGCCTTCGGCCTTGGCTAAAGGGAAAGACACGGATCGCTGTGGTGAGCTACTCACTGTATTATTCGTGATCTCTTGCAGTCTGACTCTCTCCGCCCAGCAAATCACCGGCAGCGTGCGCGGCACCATCTCCGATCCGACCGGCGCGGTTGTCGAGGGCGCGAATGTCATCGCGCGCCAGATCGAAACTGATTTCGCTCGCTCGGTTGTGACCGACCGCACGGGAAGCTACGTCATTGCGGAACTACCTGTCGGGCATTACCAGATACAGGTCGAAGCCGAGGGGTTTCAGAAGTACTTGCGTGAAGGGATCTCACTCGATGTCAACGAAATGGCGATCGTAAACGTTCAACTGCCAGTCGGAACAAAAAAAGAGCACATTGAGGTTATGGCCGATGCGCAGCTCATTCAAAACACGGCAACCAGTCTGGGTAGCCCTGTGCTTGAGCGTGAGATGGTCGATCTGCCTCTAAACGGCCGAAATTTTTCGCAGCTGGGACTGCTCGAGACCGGGGTCGTGCCTTTGACTCCAGGACTCGCCGAAGCGGGTGGCTCGCTGCGCGACGGACAAGCTTATGCCGTCGACGGTCAACGCCCCGAGTCGAACAACTTCCTCATTGATGGTGCCAACAATTTCAACAGCGTGGATGCTGGCTTCGTCCTTCGACCACCGGTAGATGCAATCTCGGAGTTCCGTATCATCAGCCACAACGGGGATAGTGAGTTTGGACACAGTTCCGGCTCGACCACCAACATCGTTACTCGTTCCGGTTCCAACTCCTTCCACGGTTCGGCTTGGGAGTTCCTGCGCAACGACACATTGGATGCGACGAACTATTTCGCCCAAAACGTCGAGCCGCTCAAACAAAATCAATTTGGTGGAAGCCTGGGCGGTCCCGTTCGACGCGATCAAACGTTCTTTTTCGGATATTACGAGGGCTTCCGCAACCGTCAGGGTGAAACCCAGACCGCGACGGTTCCTTCGCTCGTCGAGCGTCAGGGAGATTTCTCAAAATCTGGAGTAACGCTCTTAAATCTATTTGCCCAACCGAACCCCCAGCCGCTTCTGGGTGACAAGGTGCCCTTCATCGATCCAATTTCCGCCAGTCTCCTCCGGTTCATTCCTTTGCCGAACCGCGGACAGAACACCTTTGTTTCGACCCAGACCTTGCACGACGATAGCGACCAATTTGGTGTTCGTTTCGACCATTACCTCTCGTCGGCGGATGTTCTGAACTTTCGCTACATGTTTAATAACAGCAGCGTATTTGACCCGCTGTCGGTTTCTGGAGCCGATGTACCCGGCTTTCCGGTGGGAGAGGACCATCGAGCCCAGAATTTCCTTGCCCAGGAGACTCATACGTTTTCTCCGCACATGATCGGCATCTTCCGATTTTCTTTCCTACGCTATAAGTTTCTATTCGACCAGCACTTGAACCATACGCCACCGTCAAGCATCGGGTTTGAGTATCAGCCAAGTCTCAGTGTGGCTGCCGGGCCGCCCTTCATTCAGATCAATGGCTACTCCTCGATGGGCGATCCGATCACCGGCCCCCGCGATACTTACCAGAATTCATACGACTATTCGGGCGCGCTGACCTGGATTCGTGGGCGGCATGAAATCAAGTTCGGGGGCGGCTACCAGCACGATCAGATCAATGCCCTGCAGGGCATCGCTTCCAATGGCTTTTTTGTATTTGCTCCCGTTCCCATCAGCGACGCTTTCGCGAGTTTCTTAATGGGCCAGCCTGCATTCTTCCTTCAGGGCGGTGGGGATCTCAGCCGTGAACTACGCGGCAACAGCTTGAACTGGTACGCGCAGGATACCTTGAAACTCACATCCCGTTTTACTCTTAATTACGGGCTTCGTTACGAACTTCCATTTCCGTACACGGAGAACAAGAACCGGCAAAGCCTATTTGTGCCGGGCGCGCAGTCCAGGGTTCTCCCGCACGCACCTGCCGGGCTTCTTTATCCCGGCGACCCCGGCGTCCCGGCCGGCTTGATTCGAACGTTTAAGAGGGGCTTTGCTCCGCGCGTTGGTCTCGCTTGGGATCCCACCGGGAAAGGACAATTGCTGGTAAGCGCAGCCTATGGCATTTTCTTTGAGCCTTACTATACGGGCCAGGGCGGCCCCCTTCAGGACGCCATCAGCGCGCCCCCGTATCTCCAGACTCCCCAGGTCAACTTTCCCAAGTTCGCTAATCCCTTTGACGGGTCCAATCCCTTCAGTTCTGGCTTCTCAACCCCGATGACTCTGCTGGTCTTGAATCCCAAGCTTAGCTTGCCCTATGCGCAAGACTGGCACCTTACGCTCGAGAAATCGTTCGGGACTAATTGGCTCGCCGAAATCGGCTATGTAGGCACAACCGGCACCAAGCTGCCACGCTTTATCGAAGGCAATCCAGCAATTTACATTCCCGGACAGTCGACTGAGGACAACGTGAACCAACGCCGCCTCTACTCTGGCTGCACCCTCACTCAGCCGAACAATTGTAGCTTCGCCTCTGTCGGTGAAATTGCCGGGATCGCGAACTCCTCGTATAACGCACTACAGTCCAGCCTGCGCAAGCGCTTCAGCCACGGCCTGTCATTCCTCGCCTCGTACACCTTGTCGAAATCAATTGACGACGTCTCCTCGTTCAACATCACCGGCTCGGCAGCCAGTCCCACGGCGGGAGAAAACGATCTTGCGCAAAACCCGTTCAATCTCGGCGCTGAACACGGCCGTTCGATGTTCGACGCTCGCCATCGCCTAGTACTTAGTTACCAGTGGAGCCTGCCCTGGTTCCACCAAGCCGAGACCTGGTACGAACACATCCTTGGCAACTGGCAACTAAACGGTATCACCACTTTCATGAGCGGCACCCCGTTTACGGTTTTCGATTCGAGCGATGTATCCCTACAAGGGGGAGCGCCCGAGATCACCGGATTTTCCGCCAACCGACCCAACCTGACCGGTGATCCCAATTCTGGTCCGCGCACCGTCGCCGAATGGTTCAACACGGCCGCATTTGAGCGACTGACACTCAACCCCAATTCACCGGTTCAGCAATTCGGCAACGAGGGCCGTAACGTCGTCCAAGGTCCAGGTTTTGAGCAGTGGGATTTCTCCGCTTTCAAGAACATCCGCATAGCCGAAGCCAAGGACCTACAATTCCGTGCAGAATTCTTTAACATCTTCAACCATCCCAACTTCCGCTTGCCTGACAGCGACATCAGTTCGCCAACCTTCGGGCAAATTCAGGAGGCTTTGCCGCCACGCTTGATTCAATTGGCGCTGAAGTTTAAGTTTTGACGAGCAGGTGACCAGTGTCGACAAATCCAGTAGCAGCTCGGAAGAGCGCAACCACCACCAGGGGCAAGCTCAAAGACATTCTGCTCAGGGTGTTTATCGTGATTTTCCTATTGTGGGCGATAGCATCGGCCACGGTATACGCGGCTATGCGCCAGCCGCCGGAAACTTTTGGACGATTCATGATGCACGTGCCCGGACCGGTCGCGTTTCTGGCTCTACCTTTCGAAACCATGTGGATGCAGGCAAGGGCTGGTACGCTCGAGATTGGCGACCCGGCTCCCGACTTCTCGTTGATGAAGGTCGACAAAACCGAGCTGGTACAACTATCCAGCGTGCTGGCAAAGCAGCCAGTCGTCCTGGTATTCGGCAGCTACACTTGACCGCCCTTCCGGCGGGAGGTTCCCGCCCTCAACAAACTCTACGAGCAATACGGCAGTCGGGTGGCTTTCCTGGCGGTATATATCGTAGAAGCTCATCCTAGCGACGTATGGCAGATGGAAAGCAACATCCG
>JBPYDQ010000945.1:0-12343 GCA_051986135.1 Terriglobales bacterium
CACGGTAACAACATCGGCAGAAGCATTCGGGAAGCTCTCCGCCCGGCCGGCAAACACGTCGACCCTCTCGAGGCCGAGCGCCCGCACGATCTCTCGAAGAAATGTCGCCTTCTTGAGATTAGACTCGATCAACGTCAATCCAATATCGGATGCCCATATCCGGAGCGGCAAGCCTGGGAACCCAGCGCCCGATCCCACGTCCACCACGGTAGAGACGGAGCTGGCAATGTCTGTCCCGACGCGGCCAAGACCGTCCCATAGATTTGGCCCCGTGGCCGCTGTTCTAGGGCCTCCCTCGGCCCATTCAAGATGTGCGGACGGGAAGATATGTTGCGCCGCGAACAGTGACTCGCCAAAATGGCGTGTGACGACCTCCTCCGGCCGCCCGACTGCCGTCAAGTTCATCTTCCGATTCCACTTCACCAGTATATCGATGTATATCGATATATTACGAAGCTGTTCGGGGGAGAGATCGTGCCGCAAAAAAGGTTGCAGCAGTTCCGCGATGCGCGAACCTTCCATAGGTCGGAGTGAGGGAACATTCAATCACAAGCCATCGCACGTTGCATCCCTAAAGACAAGAATCTAGTTCGTAACAGTGGTCAGGATCAGGGCCCTAGCGTTACACACTCGGTTGTGAGAGCAAATTTTTCAGCTCCCAATCTCGGTGAAGTGGTAAGCACGCCGATGAGGTTATTAGCTTGCGCCCGGGATGGCAGTTGCCGTCCGCAAAAAAAAATGCGCGCCGCCGTCAGCTCAAACAGCAGCAGCATCATGGCGACGCCTACCCTGCCGATCTGCCGGAATGGCGACCAAATTTTCCCTGACCGCGGCGAAAAAAGTTCTAGCGAAGATGGCGCTGCCAGTCACCAGGCCGACATGGCTGGGGAGGTTCCTCAAAGCCAGGCAACCAAGCCACGACCAGCAAGAAAATCCACGGCACGGTCGCTCGCCTGGGTATCCCGAAAAAATACGGCGAAACCGCTCCTTGTCGTACTACAAGTCACCCGGGCACCCAAGTATTCTTGGCACCCGGGGTGCGTAGTCGGGCGCACGCCTGACTTAAATGTCGACAAGACCGGCCAGATTTTCCGGAATGTATTGTTCCCGTCTCCGGTTGGGCTAAACTAATTTCTCGTGCCGACGGCCGGGTATTTCTTGTGCAAGCGCAGGAAGATGCCTTGCCCGGCAACAAAAATAGCTTGACATGTCCCCAGGAAACGGATCAGCGGAGAAGAAGCTGTATATCTCGATCGAGGGTCTGCCCTTAGTCTTTGACCTCGAGTGGCCCTTTCACAAGTCCACTTCGGGTTCGGACTGGTGGGTCTTGCACGGTACCGTCCGAGTAGAGAACACCAACGGCTTGTACGCTCTGGTAGCGGTAAACCTGTCGGCGACAATCAAGGACCTTATGCCTTCGCTCGAGCCCAAAGACGCCGAAGCGCCGGTTATCAATGCGTTGCGCAAGGAAATTGACCGCAAACAAGTAGAATTTTCGACTTCGTCGAAGTTGTTGCCCATTCACTTTTCAAGCCGCCATTATGATTTCAAGCGCAAGCGCTGGGCATTCGAAAAAGCCAGTGGCGAGCAGGTAGTCACTTTCATGGAGCGAAAATTGTATTGGCAGACGCATCTCATCGGAGGACCAGTCTCGGCCGCGGACTCCACCGATGCCCAGTACCTGGACACTACGACTCAGCACTTGGTCGACGTAGCCCTAGGCTTGGTCAGCTCGGGACTTATCCGGATGGAGCGCGCCTACGCCACCACCACCGACAAACTCATGGCCCAGTCCGAGCGTTTTGAAGCGGACCTGAGAAACGCCTTGGCCGAGCTGGGAAAGAAACATGCATTCGAAAGGGGCTAAGAAGGCTTCGCTCAAGCTCTCACGGCCGAATCACTTTTTATCCTCCAGATCCGTGCCGATCTTCGGGCATGTGCCGCTGTCCATTCGATTTCACCTACTGCACGGAATTTCTTACAATAATCAGATGTTTTGTCGTATTCGTTCTCTTGTCGGTTTGATCCTTCTTCTTTCCTGCCATCTGCTTTGGGCCGAGGCTGCGGCCTTCGACCTCTCCGGGCCAGGCCTGTCCGTTAAGGTGACCCGTGCAGGCAAGACCCTGCCCATATCCAAAGTTCCAAGCCTCCAACCCGGAGACCGTATCTGGATCCATCCCGAGCTGCCCTCGGGAGAAGCCGTTCATTACCTGATGATCCCGGTCTTCTTGCGTGGTTCGACCAATCCGCCTCCCGACAAGTGGTTTACCAGGGTGGAGACCTGGAAGAAGCAGATCCGCGAGGAGGGCGTTGTCATTACCGTGCCGGAAGGCGCGGAACAGGCGCTCATTTTCCTTGCGCCGGAAACCGGCGGCGACTACGGTACGCTGCGCGCCGCCGTTCGCGGTAAGCCCGGAGCCTTCGTCCGCGCCTCGCAAGATTTGAATCAAGCCGCGCTCGACCGATCGCGCCTGGACAAGTATCTGAATGAAGTGAAGCACACCTCCAGCAGCGATTCGCGTGCTTTACATGACCGTTCCCTGCTGTTGGCGCGCAGCCTGAATATCAAGCTGGATAACGACTGCTTTCAGAAACCCGCAGAGCAACAGGAAGCCTGCTTGACCGAAAACACCGATCAGCTGGTTCTCGATGACGGACACAGTCAGTCCATGGTGGCCGCGCTCACCTCGGGCAGCGGCGCTGACCTGATCGGCGCGGTTAGCACGACGAAGCTCGCCGGTGGCGGCGCCTACAGTCCGTATGTTGGCGCGGTAGTTGACTTAGCCAAGATGATGACCAGCTTCCGTACGCCCGAATATCAATATATTCCCGCGCTGGCGCTCACCAACCGCGACCACATCGATCTGAAGCTCAACAATCCTCCGTCCTTTCGCAAACCCTTGTCGGTGCTGGTAGCAAGTCTGCCGGCTGTCGAGTCGGCACAGCTGCCACCGCTGCGGCCCGTCGATCCCAGCCAGGTACTGTGTTTGGAAAAACCGTCACTTCTGCTGCCGGTCGAAGGTGCTCCTGTAGTCTTCTCGACCGAGTACGCTCACGACGTGGTGCTGCATCTATCCGACAAGTCCGGCCACGCCCTGGATCTACCGGCGCAAGCGGACGCCAGGTTAGGGGGATTTGCTATCGACGCGCACACGCTCATTGCCTCCAACCTCGACGATCAATTGAGTGGAGTGCTGCGTGGTAGGTGGGGATTCGATTCCTTCGATGGTCCTGGTTTCCATCTGCAGAACTCCCATCGCGCTCAGTGGACAGTTGCGCCGGCTGAGCAAGCCGCGCTCATCGTCGGCCGCGACGATAGCATTCACTTCCATTCCGATGCCGCCGCCTGTGTCGAGACCATCACGGCGAAGGATGAAAAGGGCAAGCTACTGAAACCTACCTGGACCTCGCTCGGAGCCGGTGAGGTTGAGGTAAAACTCGCCCTCAAGGATGAAAGCCCTGGCAAGATTCAGCTTGCCATAAAGCAGTTCGGCGCCTCAGCACCGGACCAGGTTACGGTCAACACCTACTCGGAAACTGCTTCTCTGGATGCGCTCACGATTCACGCCGGCGATTCGCAAGCGATTCTAGCTGGAACCCGCTTGGATGAAGTTGCCGCTGTCGAACTCGACGGAGTTCACCTCGCCCCGGCTTCTCTGTCGAGAGCCGACAATAAGGACGCCCTGCACCTCGTCGCACAAGCAAAAGATTCGTCGGCTCTTCACGCCGGCGAGGAAGCCAGCGCCCTCGTTACCCTGAAGGACGGGCGAACGCTCAAGCTCGAAACTACCGTATCAGCGCCCCGCCCCAAGGTGGTCCTGCTGAACAGGACGATTCATCCTGGTGCGTCTTCTTCCGTGATTCACCTCGGCAGCGACGACGTGCTGCCGCAAGACGGCAAGCTCACGTTGTTTCTGAAATCAGAGGTGCCGGATACATTCTCGCGTACAGAGAAAATCGAGATAGCGACCGCCGACTCGTCGTACTCGGCCGCGCTCACTTTTTCTGACGGCAGTCTGGTTGCGCAGGATGCCCACACGGTCGTGGCTACTCTCGATCCGGTGAAGGCCTTCGGCCCGTCAGCTTTCGGTCCGCTCCGCTTCCGGCCGGTTGCCGACGGTACCGAGGGAGACTGGCAGCCGCTGGCGACGCTGGTGCGAGTGCCGATCCTCAAGGACGTGCATTGCCCCGGCAATCCCGACAAACAGTGCACCCTGAGCGGAAGCAGTCTGTTTTTGATTGATTCGGTCGCCTCCGACGCCGAGTTCGAGCACTCCACGCCGGTCCCCTCGGGATTCGCCGACGGTACCGTAACCGTGCCTCGCCCCAACGGCACTCTTCTCTATATAAAACTGCGCGATGACCCAGCCGTGGTCAATCGCGCCATCATGCCCGTGCTCCCGGATCAGCCCTAACCGGAACTCGGTGCCAGATGAGACAAGTGCTCGAGCGCGTCTCCGAGTTCCGTGTATTGGAACCGGTAGCCGCTTGCGCTAAGCCTGGCTGGTTCAACTCGCTGGCTGGCAAGCAGAAGCTCATCCGCCATTTGCCCGAAAATCAGGCGCGCGGCAAACGCCGGCATCGGAAACAGTGCCGGCCGATGGAGAGTTTCAGCCAAGGTCTTTGTAAACACTCGATTGGTAACCGGGGCTGACGCGACCACGTTTACCGGTCCTTGCAGGCGGGCATTGTCTAGGACATGAAGAATGGCACCAACCAGATCCGCGATATGGATCCAGCTCCACCACTGTCGCCCATTCCCTATATTTCCGCCGAGCCCCAGGCGGAAAGGAGTCAGCATTTTCGGCAGTGCGCCGCCGTCACGGCTCAGAACCAGCCCAAATCGCGTCTGCACCGTGCGAATGCCCACTTGCCCGGCCGCCTGCGTATTCGCCTCCCAGTCCCGGCAGACCGCCGACAGAAAATCGTGCCCCGACGAGCTTTCTTCCCGTAGGATCTCGTCTCCTCGGCTTCCGTAGAATCCGATCGCCGATGCCGAGACCAGCACTCGCGGCTTCTGTGCTGCTTTGGCCAAGGCACGCGCCAGGTGTTGCGTGCCGGTCGCACGGCTCTCATGGATACGTCGTTTTTTTTCATCGGTCCATCGCCCCACGATGGTTTCGCCCGCGAGGTGAATGACGGCGTCGAATCCCGCTACGGCGCCAGGATCAACCGGTTGTGCCGGATCCCAATGAATCTGTTTCTCCCCCGAAGCGGGGCCGCGTACGAGCCGAACGACTTCGTATCCCTGCTCGCGCAGTTTCGGCGCGAGCGCTGTCCCTATCGGCCCCGATGCCCCCGAAACCAGAACCCTGCCTGTTGCCATGGCAAGGAACTTTATCAAATCTACGGTGAGGGGTCGCACCTTCTTTTTGAAGGACCAACCCGCAAAGACCAACGACGTTCTAAGACTATAATCGAACTACGGCCGCCGTCAGCGCGGTCCACGCCAGTCCCGGCTTATAATCCCTCATGGGGACACTGCGTCAACAAATCGCCACCAACGTCCTCACGGTTACCCGCTTCCGTGACCTGATGAAGAAGCTGGAAGCTGCCCGCCCCAACGACGACCTGGAAATCGTCCGCAAAGCTTATGAATACTCCTTGAAACATCACGCGGGCCAAAGCCGCGCCTCCGGTGAGCCTTACCTCGTCCATCCCTTAGAGGTAGCCTGCGCACTCGCAGAAATGAGAATGGACCCGGTCTCGATCGCCGCTGGCCTGCTGCACGATTCGGTGGAAGACACTTCCGTCACGACTACTGACATCCGCAAGGAATTCGGCGAACAGGTGGCGCACATCGTCGAAGGAGTCACCAAAATCAGCCAGATTGATTTCGCCACCCGTGAAGAGCAACAGGCTGAGAACCTGCGCAAAATGATGCTGGCCATGGTCGACGATATTCGCGTCGTGCTCATTAAGCTGGCCGACCGCGTGCACAACATGCGCACGCTCGAGCACCTTCCGGAAGAGCGCCAGCATAAGATCGCCAAGGAAACTCTCGACATCTATGCTCCCATTGCGCACCGCCTGGGCATGGGCAAGATTCGCGGTGAGCTCGAAGACCTCGGCTTCCGGTTCCTGGACCCCATTGCCTATCAACAGGTACACGAGGCCGTGGAAGCTCGCCGTAAGGAAGGCGAAGCATTCTTAGCGACGGTGCAAGGCGAACTCCGCGAAAAACTCAAAGAAGCGGGTATCACCGCTCGCGTGGAAAGCCGCATCAAGCGCCTGTCGAGCATCCACAAGAAACTGATCCGCCAGCACATCACCGTGGACCAGGTCTACGACATGTTCGCCATGCGCGTCATTACCCACTCCGTGCAGGACTGCTACGCCGTGCTGGGCATCATCCACAATGTCTGGCGCCCCGTTCCCGGCCGCATCAAAGATTTCATCGCCATGCCGCGGCCGAACTTTTATCAGTCGTTGCATACTTCCGTAATCACCGAGAACGGAACTCCGTTCGAAGTTCAGATCCGCACCGAGGAGATGCACAAACTCGCCGAGGAAGGCATCGCCGCTCACTGGAAATATAAGGATGGGCCCGTCTCCGCCAAGGATGAGCAGCGTTTGGCTTGGCTGCGGCAGGTGGTCGACTGGCAGCGCGACGTCTCCGATCCCAACGAGTTTCTCTCGACGCTCAAGATAGATCTTTATCCCGAGGAGGTCTACACCTTCACTCCAAAGGGAAAAGTGGTTGTACTGCCTCGTGATTCGACTCCAATCGATTTCGCCTACTCCGTGCATACCGAAGTAGGCCACAGCTGCGTCGGCGCCAAGGTCAACGGCCGCATGGTCCCGCTCCGCCACAAGCTGCACAGCGGGGACATCGTCGAGATCCTCACGCAACCCGGTCACAAACCAAGTCGGGACTGGCTGGCCGTGGTCAAGTCCTCCCGCGCCCGCAACAAAATCAAACACTGGCTCAATATTCACCAGCGCGAGCGCGCCATCGAAATCGGGCGCAAGTTAATCGAAAAAGAAGCCCGCAAGTACCGCATCTCGCTAAAAGACCTCAAAGAGGAGGACCTGCAGAAGCTCGCCTCTGACTACGGCCTTGGCCGCTCCGACGACCTGATGGCCGGCATCGGTTACGGTAAGTATTCCGCGCGTTCGATCCTGGGCCGACTGGCACCGCCCGGCACGCAACCCGCTACCGAGGCGGAAGAAGACGGCAAGCGCGGCTTTGCCAGCGTGGTTCGCCGCGTGTTCGGGGGCGATGCCAACGCGATCACCGTCAAAGGCCACGGCGACCTGCTCGTCTACCGCGCCCGCTGCTGTAATCCGATCCGCGGTGAGGCTATCGTCGGTTACGTTACTCGCGGCAAAGGCGTCGCCGTGCATTCCTCGAATTGTCCGAATGTCACGAATCTTCTTTATGAGCCCGAGCGCCGCATCGACGTGCAATGGACTCGCGACAAGGAAGAGGGTCTCCCTGCCGCCTATCCCGTCAAGCTCACTGTATTCTGCGACGACAAGTGGGGCATGCTGAAGCAAATCACCGCCGTCATCAGCGATGCCAAAACCAACATCCGCACCATCGAGGCGCGCACCGGCAACGGCCAGGCCAATATTGATGTGGTCCTTGACATCGCCGACCTGAAGCACCTGGAAACGATCATCGCCGGCGTCCGCAAGATTACCGGCGTGCACGATGTGCAAAGATTGCAAAAGGTCTAGCCCTCAGCCCTCAGAAACACCAGTGCCTTCCCCCCGCTGTCGCGAGCGGAAGTTGCGTGCGCTGGGGTCGATTCCCGCCATTGTCATCCCGAGCAATGCCAGGGATCCAGGTTTTGAAATCCGCGATGCCCCATCTACAATCGTATCTGTGATCAGGTCCGGGCCTGACAGCTGATATCCGACAGTGAGACTTAATGAACATGCGCGATGTCATCTCTACCTCCGAAGCTCCGAAAGCCATCGGCCCATATTCGCAAGCGATCAAAGCCAACGGCTTGATCTTCGTCTCCGGCCAGATTGCCGTCGATCCCGTAACCAACACCCTGGTCACCGGCGATGTCGCCTTGCAAACCGAGCGCGTTCTGAAGAACCTCCGCGGGATTCTTTCGGCGGCGGGCAGCAGCCTTGATAGGGTCGTGCGCTCGACCGTGTTCCTGAAAAACATGAACGATTTCGCCACCATGAATCAAGTCTACGGAAATTACTTCCCTTCAGCCCCGCCCGCCCGCTCCACGGTAGAGGTAGCGCGGTTGCCGAAGGAAGTTTTAGTGGAGATTGATGTCATCGCATTGGCATGAAGGCAGCGCTCAGCACACCCGGTAATCAGCCGAGCCGGATCCGCAGCAGGGCATTGCTTCAGTGGTCGAATAAATCGCTTTAAAATTGGCCCTTGAGGGGCTGGCAGTCCCGATAGTTTGAATGCTCACTGCCCAAGGAGAGTTGAGGATGAAATCAGCGTTAATATTCGCGTTAATCATCTTGGCGGCGCTTGCCACCGCGCAAACGGCCAAGAAATCCGCCGCCGCAGCCGGCCCAACCAAAGTCGCTGGTCCGGGTACCAAGACCGCCAGTGGACTGACCTATTGGGACATCAAACAGGGTACCGGTCCGGTCGCTGAGAAAGGCCAAAAAGTGAAAGTGGACTACACCGGATGGCTCACCAACGGCCAGAAGTTCGATAGCTCCGTCGGTACGGGCAAGCCCTTCGAATTCAAATTAGGCGCCGGCGAAGTGATCAAGGGCTGGGACGAAGGAGTAGCCGGAATGAAGGTCGGTGGCAAGCGTCAGCTGAAGATTCCACCGGATTTGGCCTATGGCGCGAACGGCTATCCGCCAGTGATCCCGGCAAATTCAACTCTGATTTTCGACGTGACTCTGCGCGGAGTCGAGTAACGCGAATTACCATGAAGCACACAAGAGTTCACGAAGGGCCCCATCGGGGTCCTTGGGGGTGGTGTTGGACTTAGGCTTTTACGACCTTGCCGCTGCGCAGGCAGGAGGTACACACGCGGATGCGCTTGCTCGCCCCGCCCACCTTGGCCCGCACCGCCCGCAGATTGACATTCCACCGCCGTTTGGTCACGTTGTGCGCGTGGCTAATATTATTCCCAAATTGCGGCCGCTTGCCGCAGATATCACAAACTTGTGCCATTCAACTGCTCTCCAAAGGTAGACAGAACCTGTAGTCGAAACATTGATTTTACAAGATGGGAGCGGCATTCGACAAACGCCGGATCCTATTGGTAGTGTCTCAAACTGAGACACCAGCATCCTATTCGAGGTTGCCTGGTAGCGGGCTCTTCCAGGGCTTTCGAGTAAAGCAATGGTCTAGCGACTCCACAAACGGTGGCAAAACGGGTTTGCAAAATAGAAGTTTGCCCGAGCGAAATATCCACCCTGAGGCAACGGTCGCGACGAATCGCCGCGCGACCTACTCGGGAAGTGCGGCATATCCAGGATCACGACGGCGGTAACTACGAGCCGCCCGGCGCGAGTGACTAGCAGCCACAGAGCTTCGAATATTCCAACAAGGGACCACAAGAAAAACATCTCTCCGTAACGGCGGTAACCTAGCATCGGCCACAAAACCCCTGGCAGCGAAGGCTCCACGCCTCTCGCAGTAAGCAGGCCGATTCTGCGCCGTCATGAGCCACGTCACAAGGGTTACTTGTGGCGAGTAGTTAGATACAGATACCTGTGCAGACCAAACAATTGGACACGGAACCTTCTATCTGCTCGGCGGAAGCAAAATATTATCAATTAGCCTTGTTGTACCCACAAAGGCAGCGATCGCAACCAGACCGTTGGATGACACCATCTTCAGTCCATCCAGGGTCTCCGGATCGGCAATCTCCAAGTAATCCAAGCGCACCGACGGCTCCTCCGCCATCACCTGTTTGCCCGCCTCAATCAGCTTGGCCGCATGCCTCTCGCCCTGATCAAACACCTGCCCGACGCGGCGAAGAGCCCGTGACAGCACCAGCGCCGACTTGCGCTGCGCCGGGTCGAGATAGGCATTGCGCGAGCTCATCGCCAGCCCATCCGGTTCGCGAACCATAGGGCAAGCCACAATCTCGACCGGCACATTCAAATCGCGCACCATACGCCGGATAATGGCGACCTGCGCCGCATCCTTCTGCCCGAAAAAAGCCAGATCGGGTTCGACAATGTGAAACAGCTTCGAAACTACCGTCGTGACCCCGCGAAAATGTCCCGGGCGCGACCGGCCGCAGAGCTTTTCATTCATGCCCTCGACAGTCACATAGCTCAGCACGCCGGGCGGATACATCTCTTCGAGCGACGGCGCAAACACAAAAGCAACGCCTTGCTCCTCAAGCATTCGGCAATCGCGCTCAAACGTCCGCGGATACTTGGAGTAGTCTTCGTTAGGTCCAAACTGGATAGGATTTACAAAGATGGATACCACAACCACATCGCATTGATTCCTGGCCGCGCGAACTAACGAGAGATGCCCCTCATGCAGTGCTCCCATGGTAGGCACAAGCCCAATGCGACTGTTGTTATGCCGCGCCGCCCGCGATGCGCTCCGCATCGCACCAACTATCGGGTGGATCTTCATGAATACGACGTTAGCAAAACTTCAGTCAGGCACCTACATGCCCCTTTGATTAAGGTCGCGATGAGAACGTCCCCAAGGCGGCGGTGATGCGCCCTGGCGACCGATGCCAGGCTCCGCTCAGGTTGGCGGCCAAAGAGTTCAAGATCACGGTGATCTCTGATTCCTAGCATCTCGTCGAAACTCAGTCTGGGAAGTGTCCGTCTGAGCGTGGGCTTAGCCCGAGCCGAAGGTCCCCGTGCTTTGTCGCCGGTAAGCACGTTCGAAGCCGCCACGCCCGCTCACAAGGACAGCCATGTGCGGTTAGAGCCCCCGACTAGGGCGGGCGCTTACTTGCGCAAAGCTCGCTTCCGCTCGAGCACGGTTTCCAGCGCGGCTTGAGTCTCCCTCGGCAGATGGTAGGACTCCCCATCCAAGGGATACTGACGGGAAACTACATCCGCGCGAAACGACTGCACTGCATGCATAATCAGTGCCGCCGCATCTTCATATCGCCGCACAAATTTGGCAGGCACGCCAAAAGTCAGGTTCAGGATGTCGTGCAAGACCAACACCTGCCCATCGCACTCAGGGCCGGCGCCGATCCCGATGGTCGGTGTCCCGATTTCCGCCGTGATCATGGCCGCGACCTCGCGCGGAATCCCTTCCAGGTAAAGGCAAGCCACACCCGCGCGGTCAAGCGCCACTGCATCACGCATGAGTTGCTCGATAGCGGCCAGCGACTTTCCCTGCACCTTGTAGCCGCCCATCACGTTCACCGACTGTGGGGTCAAGCCAATGTGCCCGGCCACGGGGATCTCCGCATCGATAATGCGGCGGACGAGGTCAGCCCGCTTCTCACCGCCCTCGATCTTGACCGCCTCTGCACCCGCTTCTTTCAAGAACCGAGTCGCGTTGCGCACCGCTTCGTCAAGTCCGAGATGGTAGGAGCCATAAGGCATGTCGCCGATCAACAGCGCATGTTTTACCCCACGCCGCACGGCGCGTGTGTGATGCAGCATCTCGTCCACCGTGACGGTTAGGGTGTCGTCATAGCCCAGCATGGTCATGGCCAGCGAGTCGCCAACCAGGACAACGTCAATTTGTCCTTCATCCACCAGTCGCGCGCTGGCATAGTCGTACGCAGTCAGGCAGGTGATCGGCTCGTGCCGAAGTTTCTTTTCTCTGAGAGTTGCCACGGTGATTTTCTGGCGGGGTTCGCCAATAGGCGTGAGACTCACGATGTCCTCCAGTGCCCCTCCGCCTCAGGCGGATAGAGTCTGTCCACATCTTCGATTCTGAGAATATTCTAGTTGCAAATGCATGCTACTGCCAGCTATTCGCTAAGTTTGTGACACTAGGGAGGTTACCGTGAGGAGAGTAACGGCACTGGGGTTGGCGTGTCGAAAGCGGCCAACCACAAGCAGAAACCAGTGAGCAATCGCTTGCGAGCGAGGTCCAGAAGAGATTTTCGAGGAGCGATGGGTGCGGCCGAGCTCGGCTTCGATCGAAACAAAGCTTTTGTTCTCGAGGGACGCTTCACCCCACCCTGCCGCCTTGGCTCGCGGACGGGAGCGATCAGTGCGCCAGTCGCAGCTCAAACCTTCAGCGGCAGGCCTGGCTTGAGGTGAATCAGGCGGAATGACTCGGCACAAAGACTAGTCTTACTTAGAAAAATCCAGGCTTACTTAGATAGACCGGCTAGTGCCTCTCGGAACAGCACATCGAACGACCCGCTCTTCCCATTACCTGAGACCGTCGCCAGCGCCTGCTGGGCCGATGCCCGCTGGTATCCGAGATTGACCAAGGCCGATAGCACATCCT